>DASTKI010000156.1:0-8831 GCA_035716045.1 Ktedonobacterales bacterium | reverse complement strand
ATCGTCTTTGTGTACTCACTATACCAGGCAATCCTGGACTACAGGGATGCCCTTCGCTCCGAGAATGGGTCCCAAGTCACTGAGATGACAAAGCAATTGCGTCGATTCTTCGCTTTAAAGGGATCTCATGTGCTCCTTGTCACGGCTATCGGCGCATGCATGGAAGTTGTTCTTCAGCGTGCGATACCTGATGCATTCTTACTTCGGTTCAATTACTTGACAGATCTGCACGAAGCTGCGGGAGCTTGGGGGTCTATTGTGGACTCTTGTGTTCCGTTTCATCAGGAACTACATGCGCCGCTTCAGAGCAACCTAGGTTCACCTGAGAAAGCGCGCGAGTCTGTAGACCGATTCCGCAGCCTGGTAGCTGCTTCGCGTCGTGGGGGAGCTCAAACCATCCACGAGCAGTTCGGCGCACTCATATCACTAGATCCGTGGCCTGTGAGTTTGCGTAAGTGAGTGCTGCTCAGATGGCAATGTAACCAATAGGCCAGCCTTGTAGCCAAACGGTGCTATGCGAGGTAAACTGCTATAAGCTGCAATTTGATCGGCAGCCCACGGTATGTGAACAGCCTCCAAGCATACAGTGTAAATAGGAGAGAATTGACTAAGATGATGTTATTGTTCATTTGCCAACCTCAACAATGAGCTATGCAACAGCGCGCAAGCGTGGCGCAAACAGTGATATCAACAAACTGTATCCAGAGGATCGCGCCATCCATGAGTGGTATCGTTTCGTGCTTTCATTCCCCCCCCACTTGGTGAGGGAGTATCTGGAGCGGTTTGGTGCGGGTCCTGGTCATCGTGTTTTGGATCCGTTTTGCGGTACCGGCACAGTGTCTGTGGAGGCAAGAAAGCTCGGTATACAAAGCATCGGCATAGAGGCTCATCCAATGGCGACTTTTGCCAGTCAGGTGAAGGTAGACTGGCAACCAGACCCAGATGGCCTGGTTCTGCATGCCAACCGCGTTGCCGACATTGCGCTTGCTCAGCTCCGCGCGGTCGACATTGAGGATACCCCTCAGACTGACAACGCTGAGATTTTGCATAGCGCTCGTATTCCACATGGGCGTTTGTCCAAACTGAGAACGCTTACGCCCGAAAAGATGGAGTTGTTGTTGTCAAACTCCATTAGCCCACTGCCACTTCACAAGACGCTCATCCTCCTAGATGCCATTGAGCAGGAGCGCGACGAGCGGTACTGTCGGCATGAGTTACTAGCCCTTGCCAAAGCTGTGGTTTTTGCTAGCAGTAATCTTCATTTCGGCCCTGAAGTTGGAGTTGGGAGCATAAAGTCTGACGCGCCAGTCATTGCCTCATGGCTAGCTGGCATAGAGGCGATGGCAAGTGATCTACGCACGGTGATCGACTATGCCGTTGCGCCTGCCGTTATATATAGAGCCGATGCGCGGCAACTCGCCAGAGTGCTTGAGCCCAGATCAATCGACGTAGTAATCACATCACCACCATATCCTAATGAGAAAGAATATACACGCACGACACGCTTAGAATCGGTACTTCTCGGGTTCCTTCAGAACAAAGACGACTTGCGTGCCATCAAGCGTGGTTTGGTGCGCTCCAATACACGCAACATCTACAAAGGTGATAACGACAGTCATTGGGTGACGCATCATGCAGGTATCCAAAAGATCGCTGATTCTATCGAGGCACGGCGCATTGAACTAGGCAAGACTTCCGGATTCGAACGCCTCTATGCCAGTGTCACGCGCAATTACTTCGGAGGCATGGCTCGCCATCTCGCGGCACTGCGTCCTATGCTGCGTACTGGTGCCCGATTAGCATATGTCGTCGGTGACCAAGCATCGTTCTTACGAGTCATGATACCGACTGGAGAGATATTAGCAGACATCAGCCGGTCGCTTGGATATGAGGTGGAAAGCATCGATCACTTCCGTACCAGGGTGTCTACAGTGACTAAGAGTTCCCTACGTGAGGAGGTAATCCTCCTCCGCTGGCCAGGAGCTCGGAGACAAAGTTACTCAACGCATCCTTTGAGTTTGTGAATCGTAACCAGCCCATTGGCGTACAGACAGATTACTCAAAACAGCGACGAATAGCTGCGATGTCGAGCCCCAGTGGCGTCATGCACTGGAGGCGTCTGCCTCGATCTGCCAGATAGGATTGCCCTCCAGATGGATGTTGTTCACCTGGAGCCAGTGACGCGGCTCGCTGTCGCCGGATTTCTGGAAGGGCCGCGTCAGGCCGACACAGAGCAGCGCCCTGGCGCCACTCAGGAGCGAGCGGTTGATATCCGCGACCACCTGCGTCCGAACGGACTTGAAGTCATCCGTGTACAGCCGCAGGTCAGTGACGGGCAGCGAGACGTCGTGGGCGCCGTCCGAGACGAGCATGCGCACACCGCCATATTCGACGGCCAGATGCGGCGCGCTGGCGGGGGCCAGGCAGCCGAGCGACGCAATTCCCTTACCTGGCGCGACGGAGCAGGTATTGCCAGTGGGGATGAGATCGGGACCGAAGACCTCGCGCAGCGCCGGGCGGGCGGCGGACTGGAGCGTGGCCCAGAATTGGCCCGGCGAACAGGTCTCCAGATAGCGCGCATCCCAGTGGCGAAAGCGGTGGTCCTCGACTTCCGGCGCGACCCCTTCAGGGATGACCTCACCGAGGTCCACCAGCCCAGCGATATCGAATGGCCCGCCCTCGGCGCGCAGCAAGGCGCGTGGCAGGCGCCCTTTGATGGTCGGTCGAATGTGCTTGCCAGTATCGGGGTCAATGCCCGCGACGCAGATGTAGGGGAACTGCATACGCGTGAGATGCGTGACGATGATCCGCATGGGAGCCATCCAACCGCCTGGTCTGCCGCGCCAGGCGTCGCGCTGCGAGACCGCCCAGCCACCCCAGCCAGGCCCACATTCCACCAGCTACAGGTGCGTGATCGTCAGGCCGCCCCAGGCGTCGCGCAGGTATTCGGCGACGAGGCGGCGGTGGCATTTGTCGGCGGTCGCTTCGCTGCACAGCAGCACGGTGGGGATCTCGAACAGCCGCCGGTCAATCCGCCGCTCGACCGCGCGCTCGCGCATCAGCGCCAGGAAGCGCCGCTCGTAGTCTTGCCAGCTTCCTTTCTGCTTCCGATATTCATCCAGCATCTCCTGCGTGGGGGCCAGCAGGGGCTCATGAGTATAATCAGCCGCGCAGACCTCCTGGAGGAAGTAGCGCAGGTCGTCTTTCTTGGAGAAGCCCGCCAGCTGGGAGACGTTGTTCAGCCGCACATCTAGAAGTCGCTTGATTCCCACTCGTCTGAGGGTCTCGAAGAATTCCTCGGCTGATTTCTGCGTGAAACCGATCGTATAGACTTCCACTGCGCTTCCTCTTCGGCGGGCGATAGCGCGCCGTCCCACAGGGATGGCTGCGGTCTCAGATCGTCTTCGGTCTGCTCGCGGTCATCGCCGCGGATGTGCAGCACGCGCACGCCCTGCTGATCGAGCACCCGCGCGATGAGCAGATGGCGGTGGCAGTTGGTCGGGTCTTCCTCGCTGCACATGATCGCCGCGCGATATTCAGCGGCCTCGTCTTTGAGCCGCTCCAGCCCGCCCCGGAAGAACGGAGCCACGGCGACACGGGAATAGAGCACATGGTCCTCGGCGTCATAGAAGTCGTCCGTGGGCGGGCGCCCACCCAGCTCCTCGCCAAGGTAGAGATAGCGGATACCCTGGCGCTCGACCGCCTCTTCCAGCTCCGGGCGGTTGAAGTGGGGGACGTAGCGCGAGTAGGGCGCGGAGCGGACATCCACCAGCGACTGGATGTGGTGGCGCTGAAGCAGAGCGATGAACTGCGCTTGCGATTGATTCGAGTGGCCAACCGAATAGATCGTGAGCGGTTCCTCTGGAATCGGAGCTGGAGCTGCGTCCATCGTCTTCTCGCTCCTCACAGGTCAGCGCCAGCGCCGCCTCAGTCTTGGGCGTCCACTGGCGCCAGTATACCCATCGCGGGCGCGACTGGCAAGCGGGCGCTATCCAGCCTGGGCGGCGTCAATGGGCGTATTCTCCGATGGCGGGGTATTCATGCTCCAACGCATCCGTGCGCTGGCCATTGATGGCCGCGTCCTGTCCGCCGTCCACTCACCGTGCGCCGGCCATTGATGGCCGCGACCATAGGGAGAGCAGATGAAGAGAGAGGGAGAAATGAGGCGAGCAGGCGCCAAACAGCGGCGCCCACTCATTGTGGGTCTCGCGCGGTGACTGGGCGGTGAGCCGTCCGGTCCTGTCGCCAGGGCTTCGGGGGAGAGCGCGAGCGCTCAGGCCAAAGCCTTCAAGCTGGCTTGCGCCATGCCCTGGGCCATACCCACCAACTCCGGCACGCTGGCGCCCAGCGCCTGTGCGAGCCGGCCCAGCGCGTATGGCTGGGGCTCTTCGCGGCCATGCTCCAGATGGGTGATGGTCTCCCTGCGGAGACCCGTCAGCTCGGCCAGCTGGCCGATACTGAGTCCACTGCGCTGCCGCGCCTGACGCAATCCACGTAGCTTCATGCCGAACCTCCTCATTGAGGTTACCCGCCCGCGATTCAGGCCACGCTGCCTGACTCCGCGAGTGTCCACCGGGTGAGCGACGCGACGCCTAACCAACGCCGCGCCACTTTCCCACTCGCATTCTATCAGACGCCCATTGTTCGCGCTACAAGGGAGCGATGAGCGGCGAGCAGTGGCGCTACTGCGCCTCGCTGCTGCGCATCAGACCCTAGAGCATCTCGCGGGCCATCCAGATACACCCGCCGGCTCATGGCATATCATGTCCGCATGAGAAAGGAGCGGTATGTCGTATGCTGAGCCCCAACGAGCCAGCGATCACCCTCAGCGTCGCCCACGCGCCCGACCAGATTCCCCAGGAGCCAGCGCGCCACGCCCGCACGGTCTACATCGTGGTGGATGTCATCCGCGCGACGACGACGCTGGCGGTGATGTTCGAGCGCGGCGTGCGGCGGGTATATGTGGCGCGCGACGTCGCGGAGGCGCGGGCGAGGCGCGCGGCGCTGCCGGGGGCGCTGCTCGCGGGCGAGGTGGCCGCTGTGCCGCCGCCGGACTTCGACCACGGCAACTCGCCCGAAGAGTGGGGCCATCTGGAGGTCGCCGGGCGCGAGGTCCTCTTCTCCACAACCAACGGCGCGCGGGCGCTGCACGCCAGTCGCGGCGGCGGGCCGATCTTCGCGGGCTCACTACGCAACGCCACCGCGGTCAGCCATGCGGCCCTGGCGGCGGCGCGTCATCTGACGACGGATGGCGCTGGCGCATCTGTCCTGGTCGTCTGCTCCGGCCTTGGCGGGCAGCCCGCCGAGGATGACTCACTCTGCGCCGCGTGGCTCATCGCGACGCTGCGCGAGGTCGCCGCGCGCCAGGAGACGCCGGTGGCGCTGGATGACGCCGTCTCCGCCGCGCTGGCCCCGCTGGAGAACCCGGAGCGCTCGCGCCTGGGCGACGCGCGCTGGCTCTACGAGCGTCTGCTCGCCTCCGAGCCCGCCCGCGACGTGCTGGACGTCGGTCTGGGCGCCGACATCGCCTGGTGCGCCGCCCTCGACGCCTCACAAGCCGTCCCCACCGTTACCGCCTACGACGCCGCGCTCGACCTGCTCATCGTCGAGCGGGCGTGACGCCGCCCAGCCGCGCTGAGCGCTCGGATTGTTGCGGACGCCTCCGCCATTGTGGGAGGCGCTTTGCTGCTCAAATCGTAACGGGGGATATGCGCCGTGATTGATGATGTCCTGTCTGCGGTGAACGAGCGACGCCATGGCGCATTGGTCCTGCTCCAGCGCTACCCTGACGGCGAGCAGGGCGCCTACCTCGTGGCTGACCCGCGCGGCCGGCGCTATGTGCTCAAGTGGCGCCCTGGAGCTGGCGCCCTCGGCCAGCTACGCTTCGCTCGCGTGGTGACGATGCGGCTGCGCCAGCTGCGCTATCCCGCCCCCGCGTACCGCATGATCGGGACCGCGCAGTCCGGCGCCTACTGGCTGCAAACGGCGCTGCCCGGCCGCCCCATGGCGCATCTGGCGCGCCTGACGCCTCATCTGCTGTCGCGCCTCCTTGCGCTGCACGAGATCCACACAGGGCGCGCCCCGGCGAACAGCCCGGATGTCTGGCCGGATGAGGTGGTCCACACCGTGCTGCTGGGCGGCGACGGCTATTGCTTGCACCAAGCGCTGCGCGAGCATTCGACGGCGACGCGTGACCTGCTGCGGACGCTGCAAGCCCTGGTCGTCGAGCATCGCGCCGCGCTCCCGCTGCGCCAGGACATCGTCCACTTCGACTTTCAACCCATGAATGTCCTGGTGGAAGGCGACACGATCAGCGGCGTGGTGGATTGGGACGGCGCGCGTGCGGGGGATGCCGCGTTTGACCTGGCGACGCTGCTGTTCTATACCTACGATGATGAGCAGGCGCGCGCCGCGCTCTGGGCGCGTGGCCTGGCCATGACGACGCCCGGCGCCTTTGCTGTCTACCTCGCCCATCTCATTCTGCGTCAGGCGGATTGGTCGCTGCGCCTGCATGACGCGCCCACAGCCGCCCGCTACATCGCGCGCGGGCAGGCGATCCTGCGCGAACTAGTAGCGCGGCTAGGCTAGGCGGCGGACGACGCCTCAAGCCAGCAAACCTGAACGCCACGCAATGCGCCCCGCGTATCGCGATCCAAGCCATCTTCGGCAGCCATCCGCACTTCCCCGGCGGCGCTTTGGCAGTCATCCATGATCCTGGCTTCGCACGCTGGATGGCGCGTGGTGAAGCAGGCGTCGTATGTGCGGAATGGATCACGTGGCGCTGACGGGGATGACACGCTACAGCGACCCGGGCTCGGTGTCCGTATCGGCGACATCCGGAGCGCCGATGTGCGAGGCGCGCAGGCCCGCCGGCAGTGCGCCTCGCTGGGGAATGCCGGCGCACAGACCATAGATCAGCATGACGATCGGACCGATGAAGGCGCCCGCCATGAGCAGAGCCTGCGTCCCCTGGCTGGCTACTGCGCAATATGGCTGCTGTGGCATATCCAGGCAGATGGAATAGGGTAGCTGCCACATGACGAACAGCGCGGTGAACGTGAGGTAGACGGCAAGGCTCAATAGCGCTACCCAGGCCCAGCGCCGCTCGTCTACGGCTTTAGCCAGCGCGAGAGCCCACGCACCGAGCAGCAGGAACACTGCGCTGAAAAGTATGTAGTAGCGTGTCAAATAGGGAAAACTATCCCCACCTGAGAATTCCTCCGTTGTCAGCAGCGACCAGAACATGAGGAACGCCACCAGCGCGCCGCTGCCAGTGGCCACAACCGGGCCAACCCGCGCGCGCTGGCCCATGAGGATAGCGGCCGGAATGACCAGCGCCACCAGGGAAACCTGCAAGGCTGGCGTCCATTGAAGAGTTGGAAGAGTTGGCATGGATCGCCTCGCTGCCTCATTCGCTCAAAATGTACGCGGCGGACGTCCGTCCCGTCGCGGATGCAGTATAGCAGGCGGCGAGCGATTCGCGTTCCAGCCTCGACGCTACCGCCATTATTCCCGCTCGCCACCAGATGGCGCGAGGTGCAGCAGCCGCGCGGCCTCAGCGGGCGAGACGACGCCCAGCGGGATCAGCCTGGCGAAGGCCTCGGCGCGGGTGGCGAAGTTGTCGGGCTCCTCGAAGCCGGTAAAGCTGACGGTGAAGCGGTCGTCGAGCCACTGGCGGACCTTGCGCGTGAGGTAGCCCGCCACCAGCCCGGCGGCGGGCGCGACGGCGCGGCGGTAGACGACGTTCTCCTGCGTCTGGCCGACGCTGCGGTTGCTGCTGTCCGTGAACCCAAGCTCGTCCATCGTGAGTCCGAAGGCGGCGACCGTGATGTTGAGCAGGAAGCGGTCGAACTCGATCAGCGGGTCATCGCCGGAGAGCGCCTGCCAGGTGGCGCCGGGCGGCAGCGCGCGGGCGCGCACGCGCATCTGGTCATTGCCCGCCAGCAGCCCGTTGAAGGCGCGCTCGAACAGCTCCAGCTGCTCCGGCGCCCAGGTGAGCGTGGCGGGCGGCTGGATGACGCCCAGCGGCGTGGCCCCATCGGTGAAGCGCGCGAGGTCGAAGCCCTGCTTGCGCAGGGCCTGATTGACGCGCAGGATGATGCGTTCAACGCGGCTGAGGCCATACGGGCTGTCAGTGCGCGCCGTCTCACGCAGGTAGTCCAGCTCCTCGCGCGAGTACCAGCCAGCGGGCGCGCCGTACAGGAATTGCTGGTAGGCGGGCGCGGGCGGTAGTGGCGGGCGGCCCGCGCCATCCAGCAGCGGCTTGATCGTCTCGCCCGCGACTAGCTCCAGCGCATAGAGCGCGCCGCTGCGAGACTTGCGGGTGTAGATGGCGACGGCGTCAATCTCCAGCAGGTCGCGCACGAAGGCGACGAGCCACGAGCGCAAGTCCTGCGCGCGGTCGGGCGATTCGAGGAATGCCTCGATGCGGCGGGCAGGCTCGCGCCAGCGCGGCGCGGCGGGATTCTCGCCCGCGATTAGCAGATCGGCGCGCGGCAGGATGCGCGGCTCCAGGCGGCCCAGCAGGTCGAAGTAGACGCGCTCGCACAGTTGGATGCCGTCATACAGCGCCGCCAGCCCGCGCAGTTGGGCGAAGCTGGTCTGCTCGGTGGAGCGCGGAAGCTGGGCGATGTTGTAGCCCGGCGGGAAGGCCCACTGGCGCGGCCCGCCGCCCGGCCCGCTTATCCCCGGCGTCGGGCGCATCGGCGCGCCCGGCGAGAACATCCCGCCACCCAGCGCAATCGCCGCTGACTCCGCCGTCTGCGCCGCTGGCGTCTCCTCACGCCGCGCCCGCTTCACCGCGCCTGTCACCCCCTCCGTCACGCCAACCT
>DASTKI010000155.1:0-3210 GCA_035716045.1 Ktedonobacterales bacterium | reverse complement strand
CTCCGCGTTGGCGATCGCCTGCTCGGTCGCCTGTTCGTCGCCCGCCTCCCAGTGCCAGATGCGGTTGCTCTTGATCTCGCGATCGGGGCGCAAGATCGGTGCGTCCTCCTGCAGCGCCTTGAACGGGTCGACGATCACCTCCAGCGGCTCGTAGTCCACCTCGACCAACGCCGCGCCGTCGGCCGCCGCGTAGCGGCTCTCGGCGATGACCGCCGCGACCTCCTGGCTCTGGTACATGACGGTGTCGACCGGCAGCACCATCTGCCGGTCAGACATCAGGGTCGGCATCCAGGCCAGCCCCGCCGCGTCGAGGTCCTTGCCGGTCACGACCGCCAGCACGCCGGGGATCGCCAGCGCCTTGCTGGCGTCAATGCTCTTGATCGTCGCGTGCGCGTAGGGGCTGCGCACGATGTCCATGTAGAGCATGCCCGGCAGCTTGAAATCGTCAATGTAGTGGCCCTTGCCACGCAGGAAGCGGGCGTCCTCTTTGCGCCTGACGCTGTGGCCCATGCCACGGATGGGGGTTTCGTCGCTCATCTGGACGCTCCTCAGGACTGAACGGGGGCGGCTTGCTCGTCCCGTATCTTCTTCGCCGCATACTGGACGGCCTTGACGATGTTGACGTAGCCGGTGCAGCGGCAGAGGTTGCCGGAGATCGCGCGGCGGATGTCCTCATCGGTCGGGTTGGGGTTGTCGCGCAGGAACGCCTCGGCGGTCATCATCATGCCGGGCGTGCAGAAGCCGCATTGCAGGCCGTGCTCCTGGAAGAAGCCCTCCTGCATCGGGCTGAGCTTGCCGCCCGTGTCCATGCCCTCGACGGTGCGAATCTCCGCGCCGTCCATCTGCACGGCGAAGACCGTGCACGACTTGGCCGGGACGCCGTTGATCTGCACCGTGCAAGCCCCGCAGCTGGTCGTGTCGCAGCCGATGTGCGTGCCAGTGAGGTTCGCCACCTCGCGGATGAAGTGGACCAGCAGCAGGCGAGGCTCGATGTCCGCCTCATACGGCTGGCCGTTGATCGTCAGCTTGACGTGTTGGGTTGCCATACGCTACGTCTCTCCTCATCGGGGCGCCTGGTGGAGGGGTCGCCCGGCGGGGTCGCCCGGCGGATAAATCCGCGCCTAAGGGCGTTCCGCCGCAAAGCCCGCCTTCGCGGGCTCTCTCACCCCATCGCGTCCTAGCCCGCGAAGGCGGGCTTCGTGGCCGCCAGGCCCTTAGGCGCGGGTTCACCCGCCCGCTGCTCGTGCGCCGGGTTTACCCGCCCGCGCTTCCACGCGCTCCTCGTTACACGCCAGCCTGCGCCCGCTGGACCGCGGAGCGCAGCGCCCGCGCCGCCAGCGTGCGCACCATCGCGCGCTTGTATTCCGCCGGCCCGCGCAGATCGGACGTCGGCTCAGCGGCCTCGCCCGCCAGCCGCGCCGCCTCGCGTATCGCCGCGTCGCTGGGCGACTGCCCCACCAGGTAGCGCTCCGCCGCGGTCGCGCGCAGCGCCTTCGGCCCCACGTTCGTCAGCCCGATGCCCACCTGGCTGCAGATGCCGCCATCCAGCGTCACGCTCACCCCGACCGCCGCGATGGCGTAGTCACCCACCTTGCGCTCCAGCTTGACGTAGGCTGAGCCAGTATGCGGCGCCGGCTGTGGGACGCGAATCTCGGTCAGGATCTCGTTGGGGGCCAGGGAGGTCTCGAAGGTGTCCACCAGGAAGTCGTCTATCGGGATCACCCGCGCGCCGCTGGGGCTTTGCGCCACGACGCTGGCGCGCAGCGCGAGCATCATCGCCGGGTGGTCGTTGGCGGGGTCGGCGTGGGCCAGGTTGCCGCCGATGGTGGCGAAGTTGCGCACCAGCGGGTCGGCCACAACCGCGCTGGCATCGCTCAGCCCGGCGTAGCGCCGCTTGACCAGCGGCGAATGCTCCAGCGCGTTCTCGCGGACCATCGCGCCGATCACCAGCGCGCCGTCGCGCTCTTCCAGCGCGTTCAGGCCGGGGACCTTGCGCAGGTCCACCAGATAGGCTGGGCTAGCCAGCCGCAGCTTCATCAGCGGGATCAGGCTCTGGCCGCCGGCCAGCAGCTTGCTCTCGCCAGGATGCGCCGCCAGCAGATCCCAGGCCTCGTTCAGGCTTCCGGGCGCCAAGTAGGTGAAGTTATCGGGTATCACAAACCGACCTCCCTGTGGAGCGCCGCGCGCAGCATGGAGCGGCGTCAGGATGGGGTGGACCCGGAGGGGCGAGTATGGGGAACAGCGCCGCGCCAGGGCGCGCGCCGTCACGCGACCATCCGGCATTGCGTTCGTGTGTAAAGAAGGAGCGGGTACGCCGCGCGCCTGTCCGCGCTTCAATACCGACCGCGTTACACGACCACGCTACAGAGACGCTCTATCGCCTCGCGAGGCCCGCCGCCTGATACACAGGAACCGCGCCTCGCCGGATCGTCAAACAGGAGAAGAACCGAAAACAACCGATTGCCCAATGACATACTTTTTGTATGGGGTACTATATGCGCTCCCCGCCCCCACGTCAACTTTACGGCTCAGCGCGCGGTGTGTCGCGCGGCCATGAATGGTCGACGCACGGGGCGTGGGGCATAAATGCCTGCTGCGGCGCGCGGCGTGAGCGAGGAGAGAGCCGCCATTCATGGCGCCGTCCGTGTGCCCCGGCCATTTATGGCCGGGAGCCCGTCCACGCCACGCGCCTACTCTCCGCAGCCCAGTTCGCGCAGCGCATCGCGCGCATTATCCCCGCCGGGGATGCCCATCTCATCGAACAGTCGCGCCGCCTCGCGCAACATCGCGCACCCTTCGTCCCGCTTGCCGCGCCGCACAATCAGGAACTTGCCCAATTCAAGCAGCGACGGCGGAATATCCAGCCCAGCCCCAATGTCGATCGCCACCTGCAGACTCTCGCGATGATAGCGCTCGGCGCTCTCCAGGTCACCGCGCCGATCAGCGAGTAGAGCCAGATAGTACAGCACCACCCCCTCGCCGCGCCGGTCGCTCACCTCGCGGCGGATCGCCAGGCTCTGCTGGTAGTAGGCTTCCGCCTCCTCCAGCCGCCCGCGTTGCTGGGCGATCTGGCCCAGGTTCGACAGGTCCACCCCCTCGCCGCGCCGGTCGCTCACCTCGCGGCGGATCGCCAGGCTCTGCTGGTAGTAGCCCTCCGCCTCCCCCAGCCGCCCGCGCCGCTGGGCGATCTGGCCCAGGCTCGACAGATCC
>DASTKI010000154.1:0-43707 GCA_035716045.1 Ktedonobacterales bacterium | reverse complement strand
ACCTCACCATTCACCATCGCCTTCTCCATCTCGAAGCGGATGATGATATGTAGGTTATAGGTCACCTCATCCGCCTCGATGCGGATCAGCGATGGCTTGACCCGGTTGAGCGCGCGGGCGAACGCCACCGGATCGGCATCGTTGTATCGCTCGGGGAAGGCCGCGCGCATCGCGTCAAACTGCCCCCGCCAGAACGCCTCGGAGCGCCCGATGGCATTCTCCCACAGCCGTGACTGCGACTCGTGCGCGCCCATCGAGGCGCCGCCCGCCAGTGGCGTCCGCGCCAGCGCGGGCGCGCTGCCCTGCTCGTAGAGCGCGTGGCCGCCCTCGTGGATCGCCGCCAGGATGGACGAGTCTACGAACCGCTCGTCCGGGCGCACGGTCACGCGCACGTCATATGGGCTGCCGAAATCCGTCGTGAAGGGATGCGGCGACTGAGCGATGCCGCCGCGCGCGAAATCATAGCCCATCCGCTTCAGGATCACTCGCGCTAGGTCCATCTGGCGCTCCGATGCGAACGAGCCCTCCAACAGCGAGGTGTCCACATCGTTCCCACTGGCCTGGATGCGGCGTAGCATGCTGAGGCTCGTCTCGCGCACGGCGGAGAACAATGTATCCACCTGTGACGCCGTCAATCCTGGCTCGTAGAGGTCGAGCAGCGCATCGTAGCGTGTGCCTTTGTAGCCGAAACGGTCGGCTACCTCGCGCTGCAGCGCGATCGTTCGCGCCAGCCACGGCGCGAAGAGCGCGAAATCGTTCGTTTCCCGCGCTTTCTTCCAAGCCTCGAACGCTGACGCCTCCACGCGCGCCAGCTCCTCGACGAGTCCGCGCGGCAGCTTCGCCGCATGGTCGCGCTCGCGCGTCACCTCGCGCAGCAAGCCGCGATCCGCATCGGTGAAAGAGGACTTGCTCACCGCGTCCGCCAGGCTGGCGATGCGCTCGCCGAAGCGCTGGTCCACCCACCGCTCGTGAATCAGCCCTTGCAGCGTGGCGAGCTGCTCGCCACGCACTTCGCCCGCGCCCTCTGGCAGAGCGGTATTCTGGTCCCATCCCGCCAGCGAGAGCAGCGCGCGCAGGTCGCTGATCTCACGCGCTCGCGCAAGGACCGCGGCGATGCGCTCGTCACTGGTCGTAAACTGGGGCGCTTGCGGCGCTGGCGACTTAGAGGCTGTTATACTCATTGATTTCACCTTTGGGGAACGGACAGCGCATCACGACGTTCCCATATGGTATCACACCGCCCGTTCGCCTTCATGCCGCTTTGCGCGCCACGCCTCCCCTCGTCATGCCTCCAGCTCGCGGAGGATCTCCCGATCAACGCGCGCACGCGTCCGCGCCTCCCACAGCCATCGCCAGACCTGCCGCGCGACAGGCACAATGATCGCCAGCGCTACGCTTACACCCAAGACCATCCATTGCGCCTGCCGCTCGCGCGCGCGCTCATCGGTCAACAGATCGGCCTGGCCCCCGGGCGCCGCCCCACGAGCGGGCTGCGCCGCTTGCTCGCTCCGCGTGCCGGAAGGCTTCTGTCCGCCGCCACTCCTCACATCTGATGCGCTCATCCGTCCATCCCTCTTCCCATCGCCAGTCGCGGCGTCCGTCGTGGGCGCCGTCCGCCCGTCCTCGCCGCCTGGCGCGCGCATATGCCCTGGCTGCGCGCCTTGCCTCGACATTGTGGCGCTCACGAACGCCTCCGCTGATTCGCCACGCTGTACGACCGGATTGCGCCCTTTGAAGACTCGCAAGAGCGCGTACAGCGAGGGCGCCAGCAATGCGCAGCCGATCAGGAGCGAAAAGAACGTCAGCTCCTGAGTGATCGCGGGGCTAGCGGTGTTGGCCAGCGTCAAATCCGGCACGACCAGATACGGATATTGGGCCACACCCCATGCCACGAAGATCAGCGCGACCATCGCCGCTACAAGTACGCGCGCAATGCGGTAGGCGCTCAAAATGAGCGCTACCGCCGTCGCAAGGCCCAAGCCCATCGCCAGCAGCGTCGCCGGTAGCGCCTGCCCAAAGAGCCCGCGCCATAATACGGGCGCCTCCAGATAGGTCAGCAGCGCCGCCACCAACCCGATGGCCGCTGTTACCGCTCCGGCGACCATCGCCCGCTTCTGGAACACAGCCACCAGCGCCACATCGTCTTCGTTGTGCGCTTCAACTGTCAGATAGGTCGCCGCCAGCGTCGCGCACATGCTCAAGGCGAACGCCCCACAGGCCAGCGGAAATGGCGCCGTCCATACCGTCCAATAGTTCACGATCACTGTATCACCGATAACGCGGATATCTCCCGTCGCCAGCGCGCCCGCGATCGTCCCCAGCATGAACGGCGTCACCACGCTTGTCACGCTGAACACCACTCCCCACGTCGTCGCTGAACGCGTCGCCTCGCGGACATGCGCGCGGAAGCCGAACGCCGCTCCGCGCATCACGATACCTACCAGCGCCAACGCCACCGGGAAGAACAGGGCCGTCGAAACCGTCGCATAGACCAGGGGAAACGCCGTCCAGGTGACAACGATCACAAAGATCAGCCAGACATTATTCGCTTCCCACACTGGCCCAATGGCGCTCGCAATTGCGGCGCGCTCGCGCCGCTTATTCGGGCCAGACGCCAGCAAGTCCCAGACGCCGCCGCCAAAATCCGCGCCACCCAGTGTGGCGTACGCGATCAGTCCCAGCAGGATCATCACGGCGTTGGCGTAGGCGAACGGCGGCGCGCTCATGGTCGCGGCTCCTCAGTACATGGCAGCGGCGGTCTCGCCAACCGTCGCCACGCGACGCTAGACGGTGAGCGCCTCACGCTCAGCTTCCTCCTGGTCACCCGCTGGTCCTGAGCGCGCCATGCGAGACAGCAAGAGGGCCGCCGCCGTAAAGAGCGCCACATACACCACCAGGAAGGTAACGAAGAACGCCACGACGCCAGGAGCGCTGGTCGGCGCTTCACTAATCCGCATGACGTTGTAGATAATCCACGGCTGCCGGCCAATCTCAGTGGTGATCCAGCCCAGCTCGATCGCCACGAAGGTCAACGGTCCACTCACCAGGACACACAGCAGCGTCAGCCGGTTCAGTGGCCCCGCGTCGCGCTGCTTGCGCACGAGCCGCCGGTAGAGGTACTGCCCCCAGTAGAGCGCCGCGACGAACGCCAGGAAGAAGCCAATCCCTACCATGGTATCGAAGGCGAAGTGCACGACCGTCACCGCTGGCCAGTCGGCGACCGGCGTGGCGTCCAGCCCCTGCACGGTCGCGTTCGGGTCGCCCGTCACCAACCATGAGAGCAGCTTCGGAATCTCTACCGGCCCGATCAGCTTGCGCTGCGCCACATCCGGCCAGCCGTAGATATGCAGCGCCGCGCCCTTTGTCGTCTGAAACAACGCCTCCATTGCCGCCAGCTTTGCCGGCTGCGTCTCAGCCACCCCTCGCGCGCTCAAGTCACCAACGAGTATCTGGAAAGGCGCCACGACCGAGCCGACGATCAGCCCCAGCCGCATCCCCCGCACGATGTAAGCGTCGCGCCGCCCCCACAGCAAGAACAGAGCATAGACCGCCGCGACCCCAAACCCCGTCGCCTCGAACGCGGCCAGCAGCATATGGGTGGTCTCGAACGGCGTGCTGGGATTGAGCATCGCGGCGATCGGATCAATATTCGCCGGCTTGCCATTCACCAGCGTGAAGCCCGCTGGCGTGTTCATCCACGAATTGACCGTGACGATGAACCATGTGGACGCCGCGCCCGCTACCGCGATAGGGATGGAGCAGAGCCAGTGCGCCAACGGGGACAGCCTATCCCAGCCATACAGGTAGAGGCCCAGGAAGATCGCCTCGAGGAAGAACATGAAGCCTTCGAGCGCGAATGGCAGCCCGATCACAGCTGTCGAGAACCCCATGAAGCGCGGCCATAGCAGCCCAAACTCGAACGAGAGCACCGTGCCCGATACCGCGCCGGTGACGAAGAGAATCGCGAATGCCTTCGACCAGCGCCGTGCGAGGGTGTACCACGTCGCGTCGCGGTAGCGCAGCCCCAGCCCCTCAGCGATGAGGAGCAGCAACGGCAACCCGACGCCCAGAACGGCGAAGATGATGTGAAAGCCAAGCGAGATACCCGTCTGCATGCGGGCGGCCAGCTCATTGCTCATTGCGCCCTCGATTTCTCTCTGCGTTGTCTCTCTGCGGTAACCTCGATCTGCGCCCGCCCACGCAATGGGCTCTCGGTTACAGCTTCCTTCCGTGCGCGGCTGGCTCGGCGGCGACCGGCAGGCGCGCGCCGCCATCTGATGCGCCGCGCTCGCCCCCATGCGATCATGACATGGCGACTAGGCGCTACGGCGCCTAGTCGCATAGCGCAGCCCACATACCAGCGGATATGCTGCCATAAAGTGCGCGAATCCGTGCGCCGCCGCCGGGCGCGGCAGTTTCCCGCCATCGAAGCTAACAGGAGGCCATCTCGTGCCAACACGCGCCGTGCTCTTCGATCTGGATGAGACGCTCGTCGCCGACTCCGCCGCCACCAAGGACGCGCTTCGCGCTACCGCGGCGCTCGCCATCCCGCGTGGCCTCGACGCCGAGACGCTGGCTCGCGCCGCTAAGCTGCGCGCCAACGACGCCTGGGAGCGCTCGCCGTTTCAGGACTATTTCGAGGAGTTTCACATCAGCGCTGGCGAGTGCCTGTGGGGCAGGTTCGTTGGCGAGGACCCGCGCCTGCGTCCCATCAGCGCCTGGGCTGCCCGATACCAGCTCGATTGCTGGGCCAGCGCGCTGGGCGATCTCGGCGTACACGACGACATTCTGGCGGCTACGCTCGCCGAGCGCTTCCGCGTTGAGCGTCGCGCCCGCCACGATTGGCTCTACCCCGAGACCCACGCCACCCTCGATACGCTCCGCCCGCTCTACTCGCTCGCGCTGGTCACGAACGGCGCGCCCGATATTCAGCGCGACAAGCTCGCTGGGTCTGGCCTCGAAGCGTATTTCCCGGTCGTCCAGGTCTCCGTCGAAGCTGGATCCGGCAAGCCTGACACCGCCATCTTCACCCGTGCGCTCGACGCGCTCGGCGTCGGCCCCGAAGACGCCGTCATGGTCGGCGACAGCCCCGCGCGCGATATCCTGGGAGCTAACCGCGCGGGCATCCGCGCTATCTGGATCCGTCGCGATAACCAGCCGCTATCTCCCGACGCCCAACCTGACGCCACTATCGCCAGCCTGAGTGAGCTTCCCGCGCTGCTCTAGCTCCATCCGTCGCCCTATCGCCCGCGCGTCTCACGGATGGCCAGTGGCAGCTCGTTCGGCAGGTCTCCAGCTACCGCGCCTGCCGCGCCGAGCCGCGCCGCCACCCGCAGGCCCGCCTGCCCATGCAGGTACACGCCCAGCGAAGCCGCGTCGAACGGCGGTAATCCTTGCGCCAGCAGCGCTCCAGTGACTCCCGCCAGCACATCGCCTGTGCCTGCCGTCGCCAGCGCGGGGTTGGGAGGCCAGTTGATCCGCGCGCGGCCATCTGGCGCGGCGATTACCGTGCAGCCGCCCTTCAGCGCCACCACATGCCCCCATGCGCCCGCCGCGCGCGGCGTGACCGACAATCGGTCCATTCCCCCGCCGCTGACCTCCTCGCCGCCTAGCAGCCGTGAGATTTCGCCTGGATGCGGCGTCAGAACGCTCTCTGGAGGGAGCAGCCGCGGCCAGTCGAACTCCTTCGCCAGCGCGTTCAGCCCATCAGCGTCTACGACCAGTCGCGGGCGCTCCGCCTCATCGAGCGCACGCACGCCCGCGAATACCGCCATCAGGAACGCGCTCACCGCTGGCGATTGGCTCAGGCCTGGCCCAACCACCAGCGCCCGGTAGCCGCGCAGCCCATCGAGCAGCGCTCGCGCGCGCTCAGCGGGATCGGCGTCGTCGGCAGGCAGCAGGTGATAGGTCGTCTCTGGTAGCGCCGCCGCATAGATCGCCGCCCGCTCTGGCGTGGTCGCAATGGTCACCAGCCCCGCTCCCGTCCGCAGCGCGCCGCGCCCCGCAAGCGCCGCCGCCCCGATGAAGGACGGTGACCCCGCCAGAATCATGACCTTGCCAAACGTTCCCTTATTGCTATCCAGCGGACGCGGCGGCAGCATCTCCCGCGCCATCGCCCAGTCAACTAGCTCCAGACCCGCAGGAATGGCCATTTCATCCGGAAGCCCTATCGAGCCTATTTCTAGCTCGCCCACCATCGCCGCGCCAGGGAAGATGAACAGCCCTGTCTTGGGAAACGCCAGCGTCACCGTCAGGTCCGCCGCAACTGTTCCCTCATCCACCGCGCCGGTATCCGCGTTTAGCCCGCTGGGCAAGTCTAGCGCCACGATGTGCGTCTCGAGCCGCCGCTCCCGCTCGCGCGCCGCCAGCGCCAGCGCCTCACGCATCACTGGATGCAGCGGGCGGGCGTGGCCCGTCCCCAGCAGCGCGTCCACCACGACATCCGCCCCCGCCAGCGCGCCGCGCAGCTCCTCCAGATCGTCGCCAACCGGCAGCGTCCCGTCCATGCGCTCCAGCGTCGCCTCGCGCCAGCGGTAGTTGACGACGCGCGCGCCCCAGCCCTCCAGGTAGTGGCCCATCACCAATCCATCGCCGCCATTGTTCCCTGGCCCCACCAACGTCACCACGCTCCGCCCGGAGGCATCGCCGCCCAATAGGTCGCGCACCGCCTCCGCCACGCTGCGCCCCGCGCGCTCCATCAGCGCGGGCGAATCCAGGCCATATTCCGTCGCGGCGCGCGCCTCGATCGCGCGCATCTCCTCCACGCTCACCACACGCATCGCCGCACTCCTCTCACCGCGAGCATCGCCGCTCTGCCGCCGTCACTCCTGAACACATAGCACAATACGGCGCGGCGCCGCTCTCCGCCATCGCTCCCGATGACAGCAAGCGGCGCCGCATGATGGGAAGCGCGCGGCAAGCCTATGAGCCTATGATGCGGCCATGCCTTGCGAGCGCTTCGCCCGCTTCGGCGCGGCCAGGTCAGTAAACAGGCGCAGATAGTTGCGCAGGTTTGAGGTCGAGAGGAACTTGTCGCGCACCACCTCGCGCCCCCGAGCGCCCATTCGCGCGGCTTCCTCCGGATAGCGCATCAACTCCAGCGCGCGCGCGCTCGCCTCCTCTACCGACTCGACCAGATAACCCGTTACACCATCCTCGATCTGGAGCGGGATGCCGCCGACGTTGCCGCCAATGACGGGCTTGCCCTTCCAGAGCCCTTCGGAGATCGTCAGCCCGAATCCCTCGCGCAGCGATTTCTGTAGCACGACGGTCGCCGCCCGCTGGAAAGCATTGACCTCGATGTTGCCGACGCCATCCAGATTCGAGAGCAGATGAACATCGGGGTCACCGTTCGCATACTCCTTCGTGCGCTGGTAATACTCCATGCCCTCAGGATCGTCATGCGCCATCGAGCCAATCAGCGCGAGCTGCGTATCGGGGAACTCGCTCTTCACTTCCCGATACACATCAATCACCCCAAGCGGGTCTTTCCACGGGTCGAAGCGTGAAACCTGGACGAGCAGCGGGCGCGATGGGTCAATGCCATAGAGGCCGGCGATCTCAGCCGCCCGCTCCTCCTGCATCGGCGCGTTCTTCGGGCTCAGTGGGTCAATCGCGGGCGGCACCAGCGCCACCCGGTCGATCTGGAGGTCCTGCTTCACGTATTGCGCCATCGTGAAGATCGCGGCGTTATAAGCCTCAACATATGGGCGCAGGAACGACCAGTAGTTCGGATTCGCCGCCGTCAGGTCAATGTGACAGCGCCAGATCCACTTGCCGCCATCCGCGCGCCGCAACGTCCGCAGCGGCGCGGGCTGGGGATCATGCACGATCACATAGTCCCAATCGCCTTCAAAATAGACCGCGTTATCCACATTGGCGTGCAGATACGCCGCGCGCATCGCGTTGGTCAGGTCCAAATCCATGCCCTGCAGCGCGTTGTGCATGCTTTTGGTCGTCATGAAGAAGTCATCTGTGCCGGAGATGATACGCCACTCGGCGTCGAGCCCCACGCTGCGCATCAGCGGTATTAAGGTGTGGAGCATCTCCGCCACCCCACCACCATACGCGGTAGATGAGACGTGCAACACGCGCGCGCCCTTCAAGGGACCCGCTAGCCGCTCGATCTCCTCGATAACCGATGCGCCCGCGATCGGCGCGTAGTCAGCAAGCGATTTCTGCGAGAGTACGACATTCTGCATGCCTGGAGTATGGATCTCCTGCATGAAACCAGGACTCCTCAAGCGCCTGGAACCGGCGCGGATGGGTGGGACATTCAGAAGAGAGGGTAGGCGACGGTCCGCTTTGGGAAAGCCAACGCGGATGAGCACATCATGTGGCGCCAGATAGTCAGATCATACTCCTCACAGTTTCGCGCAGTCACACCGGCTCGGCAAGCCCCCCACCCCCAAATTACCTGTGTCACCCCTACGCTCCCTACATCCTCCCTGGCGCCTGAGTTGCGCGCACGACGATATTACCCTCCGCCTCGTCTAGGGCCCCAATGCGGAAATGCGCGGCAATGCGGCGCGTCTGATCCTCCAGATACGCCGACCGCCAGAGATTGAACGTCACCTCACCATTGGGCGCCAGCATTCGGCGCACATCGCGCAGGAACACCGCGCCCAGCGCTCCGTGCGCCAGCTTCCCTGCCACATACAGATCCACGCAGATCGTGTCGAACGTTCTGTCGCACGTTCGTGTCCAAACAAATGCGTCCGCGGTCACAATTGTGAGATGGTCGAACTGGTCCAGCCCAAACTCGCGCCGCGCCAACTCCACGACCGCTGGATCACGCTCGACGCCGGTGATCGGCACCGGGCCCCAGCGCAGCGTCATCAGCTTGGCGATTGAGCCGCCGCCCAGCCCCAGAATCAGGGCGTTCGCCGGGCGCCGCCGCGGAAGCAGCGCGTCCCACACGTCGGCTGTGTACCGCTCATCCACCTCCACCGACTGAATCACGCCGCCAACCCGCAGCACCTTCCGCCCGTCTTCCACACGCGCCACCGGGCGCATCGCCAACCCTTGCCTCGCCACGCTCGCCCCTGTCGCTCCACTCCCCACGCCGCCGCTCCAAGACCACTCTCACATGACCATCAGTGGGCGTCGCATGGTGACGCGGCTCATGCTCCACAGTCCGCGCCAGTCTCAGATCATACCGCAAGCGAGCCTGCGTTCAAAAGAGTATGCCCCTTCTGGATGTTCTCCATGGTCAACAGACGCTCAGGCAAGCGCCTCGGCGTCCTCGCCGCTGAGCGGTCATCCCTCCTCGGGCGCCTCTCCTCGCCGGCGCGCCGTCTTCCAGGGCAGGCGATATTTCAACTTGCGCACGATGGCGCGCGCCGCCGCCGGATTGCGATAGAGCGTGATGACCGCGCCATCACTGGCGACCAGCGCCGCCACTCCCTCTAGCCGCGCCACCCAGGGCAGCCTCAGGTCCTCGCGCGGGATGTCGCGCCGCCGCAGCACAAAGAACGTCACGCCCGTCCGGTGAAACTCCCGTCCGTAGGTGATGACATAGCGCACCGCGTCCAGCGTGAGATTGCGCCGCGCCGCGCGCTGGAGCGCGTGTCCCGTCAAGCGGGGCTCTGGCTGCGCCCCCCACGCGCTCGTGGACGCCGTACAGCGGCCCGAACAGGCGCGCATTTCAATGGTCACAGAACACCTCCCTTAGCGTTTAGCGTTACACAGCGGCGTCGAGAGCAAGCGCTCCTGGCGCCTACTCTCGTCATCCCACGCCGCCGCGCGCGAGCGGAAGCGTTCTTGTTTACCGGTTTTTCGACCATTCTGACTGATGCCCGCTCTCCCATGTGGCGGACGATACGCCTGTCAGGCGTCGCGGGGCGCGCATGGTACAATAGCGACGTGCGCGCGGCGGCGCGCGCCGGGAGAGGACGATGACGCCTCGCGCCCGCTCATCCCGCACAACGCCCCGTGTGGTACGACGAGGAGCGCCCATCAGATGACGACAGCCAGCCACCATGCCAGCCACGCGCCCGCTGGCGAGATAGCCGCGGTCTATATCGGCGGCGCTCGTCGCATCACCCTCGATGAAGTGGTGACCGTGGCGCGTGGCGACGCGCGAGTCAGGCTGGCGCCAGGCGCGCTGGAGCGCGTGCGCGCGGCGCGCGCGTTCGTGGACCAGCTCTGCGAGGAAGACCGCACGGTCTACGGCGTCACCACCGGCTTCGGTCACCTCAGCCGGGTCAAGATTCCTACCGACCAGGTCGAGGCGCTCCAGCGCAACCTGATTCGCAGCCACGCCTCCGGCGTCGGCGACCCATTCGATATCCCTACCGCGCGCGCCATCATGCTCATGCTCGCCAACAGCCTCGCGCGTGGCCATTCCGGTGTCCGGGAGCGGACACTCGCCCTACTCATGGGCATGCTCAACCATGGCGTCACGCCGGTCATCCCGGCCCGCGGCTCCGTCGGCGCCAGCGGCGATCTAGCTCCACTCGCCCATCTCAGCCTGGCGCTCATTGGTGAGGGCGAGGCGTGGTATGATGGCCGCCGCCTCCCGGGTGATGAGGCGCTGCGCGCCGCTAGGCTGGAGCCCGTCACGCTCGGCGCCAAAGAGGGCCTTGCCCTCATCAATGGCACACACGTCATGGAGGCCTGCGGCGCGCTTGCGCTCAATGACGCCCGCCGCCTGACCCGCGCCGCCGAGGTGGCTGCCGCCATGTCCACCGAAGCGCTGCTCGGCAGCTACGTCCCGCTCGACCCACGCATCCACGCGCTACGCCCGCAGCGCGGTCAGGGCATGACCGCCGCCCGCATGCGCTCCCTGCTACATGACAGCGAGATCAACGCCAGCCACGCCGACTGTGGCCGCGTCCAGGACCCCTACTCCATCCGCTGCGTCCCACAGGTGCTCGGAGCCGCGCGCGACGCCCTCGACTGGTGCGAGGGCGTCTTCACCGCCGAGCTGGGCGCCGTCACCGACAATCCCCTGCTCTTTCCCGACGATGGCGACGCGCTCACCGGCGGCAATTTCCACGGGCAGCCGCTCGCGCTGGCGCTCGACACGCTGGCCATCGCCCTGGCGCATGTCGCCAGCTTCTCCGAGCGCCGCGTCTACAACCTCACCAGCCCGCACGACTGGGACACCGGCGAGGGCCACATCCCGCTCTTCTTGACGCCTGATCCTGGCCTCAGTTCGGGCTACATGATTACCCAGTACGCCGCCGCCGCGCTGGTCAACGAGATCAAGGTGCTGGCCCACCCCGCCAGCATAGACTCCATCCCGACCTCCGCCGGCATGGAAGACTTCGTTAGCATGGGCGCCACCTCGGCGCTCAAGCTGCGGCAGGCGCTGGACCTGGCATACCGCGTCGTCGCCATCGAGCTACTGCTCGCCGCTCAGGGGCTCGACTTCCGCGCCCCGCTGCGCCCCGGGCGCGGCGTCGAGGAGGCCCACAAGCTCGTCCGCTCTATCGCGCCCACCCTGCGCGAGGACCGCCCACCCGCGCCCGATATCGAGGCGCTCTCGCAGGCGATCCGCTCCGGCCTGCTCGACGCGCTCGTTCCCGAGGGTTCACTGCCCGACGCGCCCGCCCGCCCGCGACGGAGCCATCCCACCGGCGGCGCCGGACGCGCCCCCAGCGATACCAGCGCCGACCGCGCAGGGCGAGGCCGCCACTGAGGCTGGGCCGCCTCCCAACCTACCGGATAGATACAAGCTGGATAGATACGAGAGGAAATCGAACAGGTTATGATACTGTCGGATCGCGATATCCTTGAGCGCCTGCGTCGGGGTGACATCGTCATTACGCCCGCGCCCGATCTGGACACTCAGCTCCAGCCCGCGTCCCTGGACATGCGGCTGGGCTATGACTTTCAGACCTTCAACTACACCCGCCAGGCGCTGATAGACCCCGCCGATCCGGCGACCTTCGAGCAGCTCACGTCCCTCGCCCAGCTCGAAGATGGCGAGCGATTCATCGTCCACCCCGGTGAGTTCGTTCTCGCCACAACGCTCGAGCGCATCGAGATACCATCGAACCTTCTGGCGCGTCTGGAAGGCCGCAGCAGCATTGGCCGTGTCGGCATCGTCATCCATAGCACGGCTGGCTATCTGGATCCTGGCTTCAAGGGCAAGATTACCCTGGAAATCAGCAACCTCGGCAAAATCGCCGTCGCCCTCTATCCCCGCATGCGCATCTGCCAGATCGCCTTCGAGGAGATGAGCTCCTCCGTTGGCTCAGGCTATGGCGAGAAGCGCGGCGCCAAGTATCAGGGGCAGGACGCCGCCACCGCTAGCCGCCTCTTCGAGGACAACGAGTTCCGTCGCAAGTAAGCACTCACCCATCCACCGAACAAGAAAACGCCCCTCCCGGCGCCGTTGCCAGGAAGGGCGTTCATCGCCTCACGCATCAGGTATGCGAGAGCATCAGATGCGAGACCGCAACCCCCTCTCCCTGAGGGAGAGGGGGCAGGGGTGAGGCCGCTATCTCACGATTGCATCCACTGCTGGCCCTGGATAAACCAATCTGTATCGCGCTGCGCGGCGTAGCCGTAGCCAGCCCAGATGTTCGTCGAGCCCTTGGTGTAAGGCGCGTACGCGCACTTCCCCGGATCTGGCTTGTCCTGGTACGGCGCCAGACCCGTCTGGCAGTTGAACGAGCCGCGCGCCATGTCGGGCGGAATCGGGAACAGCTGGCCCGGCTGCCATTTATAGTTCTTGATCGCCCAGGCCATCACATCGTGGAAGATGTAGCCCGCGCCCGAGATACCGATGACGTTCCCCAGGTCGCTCGAGTCCGCGTTGCCCGCCCAGACACCTAAGGCCATATAGGGCGAGTAGCCCATCGTCACGATGTCGCGCGCGCCCTGATCACCTTGAGACGTACCCGTCTTGGCCGCAACCGCCGGATAGTTCAGGTTGTTCACCGGCGTGTTCGGGTCATGATCGTCGAACTCCAGCGGATTCGAGTAATTGAAGTCAGCGATGCGCGCCGCCTTGTCCGTCAGGATGGAGGTGATCATGTACGCCGTCTGCGCGCTCATCACCTGCGCCATTTGTTGCTTCGGCGCGCGGTAGGGCGGCCGCCCATCGGGGAATGTGATCTCCAGGATCGAGCGCGGCGCCACATGCTTGCCACCCGCCGCGAACACGCCATAGGCGTTGGTCAGCTGTAGGAGTGAGATCGGCTGCGTGCCGAGCGCCGTCGTCGGGCCCATCGCTTTCGCGGTCAGCGAGGTAATGCCCATGCGCTGCGCCATGGCGAGCGCGTTGTCCGAATAGTCCGGTGAGTCACCCACAAACGACATCGCCTCGGTCGCTGGTATGTTCAATGAGTTCGCCAGCGCGTAGCGCAACGGGATATTGCCCGAGAAGCTCGTGGGCTCGAAGTTGTGCGGCGTGTACCACTGGCCGGCACAACCGGGCGTCGCGGGATCCAGCACAGGTTTCTTACCTGGGACCGTTATGTCGTTTGGGAAGCAGACCGGTTGGTCTTGCAGCATGATGCCCGGGTTCCAGCCCATCTGGAACGCCGTGGCGTAGAAGATCGGCTTGGTCGAAGAACCCAGCGAGCGGCTCTCGGACGTGGCCACATTGTAGAAGCCGTCCACCTTGGGGTCGCGCGACGTGTAGTCCACCGAGCCCACCATCGCCAGGATATCCCCGGTCCACGGGTCCGTGGCCACAACGGCGGCGTTGTGCACGTTGTCTGTCTGCGCCAGCGGAGGCACGTTGACGCAGAAGCTATGACAGTATGTAGGCCAGGACATGTTGTGGGTCTTGGTGATGTAATACTGCGCCCGCTGTATGGCGTACGTGTCCAGGTCCAGGTCGAGCGTCGTGTACACCTTGATGCCCGCGTCCGGCACGTCCTTGATGCCGAACTGGTCTTGCAGCTCCTGCATGACATAATCCACAAAGTGCGGAGCCAGCTTGGTCGCGCCCGAGCTGCTGAACGTCGTGTTGCCCGCGTGCGAGTAGATTTGGTGGTTCTCCAGAATACTCAGCACTTCGGCCAGCGACTTGTCGTGCGTCGCCTGATCAATGTTATTATCGCGCAGCAGGCTGTCCAGGACCACTTTGGCGCGATGGTAGACCAGCCACTCGTGACCAAGGCCAATGTAGTCGAAATATTCCCCTGTGACGCCGTCATAGCAGTTGTTGCTGGTTAACGGGTCGCCTACACATGGATTGTCCCAGTGCGCCTTGTCGCAAGGTGTCTTCTGGTTCTTCCCATTCGGCCCGCAATCGTAGGTGAACTGGTTCGGGCGGAAGATCGAAGGCGCGTTCGGCACGCCCACCAGCATCGCCACCTGCGCCCAGTCAAGCTGCTCGTTCGCATTGCACGTGCTGCCGACCGGGATCTTCTGGCCTGTGAGACTTGATGCGGGGCACGGCTTTGACGCAGTCACCTTGAACGGCGTCAGTCCGAAGTAGTTCTGGGCGGCAGCCTCGATGCCCAGATTGCCATCGGAGTAGTCAATGGTATCCAGGTACATCTCCAGGATCTTCCACTTTTTGTAGGTCCCGCTTTCGGTAATGCCTATAGACAGGATCGCCTCATTGATCTTGCGCACCAGCGCCTTTTGGTTGTCATGCAGCACCAGGTTCTTGACCAACTGCTGCGTGATCGTCGAGCCGCCCTGGGACTGGCCTTTGGTGACATCAGCCAGCACCGCGCGCAGAGTGCCGCCAACGTCAATGCCGATATTTGACGAGTCGAAGAAGGTCCGGTCCTCGGTCGAGACCGTCGCCTTGTCCACCAGATAGCTGATGTCGTCGTATTTCAGGTAGATGTTGACGCCGTTCGCTTTCGGCGCGACGTACAACACCTTCCCATGACGGTCGTAGATCGTCGTGCTGCCGACCTCCGCCAGCCTGGCGACGTTGCCGATTTGCGCCGCATTAGCGTTGTAGTACGTGACAGCGTAGTACCCGCCGCCCGCGCTCGCGCCCAGCGTAGCCACCAGGAGCAGGCCTGAGAGCGCAAAGCCGACCCCATACCATAGCCCATGCGGGTTGTGGCGCCCCATACGCCACTTGCGAGAAAGCAGGCGAATACGCGACCTGCGGTACGCGCGTTCGTCGAGCGTCGCGCGCTGCTCAGACGGCAAGGACCCCATGGCCGCGCTATACCCTGCTGTGTATCCGGATCCAGATGGCGGCGTGCCCCGCGTCGCGCCGCCGGCCTCACGGCCACGCAACGCCCCCCGCGCATTCTCGACAACCGCGCCTAACTGCTCGGACATCCCGCGCGCGAAGTCCGCCGCGCGCTCGCGCATCGAGCGTCGCTCGGCGCTGCGCCGCCCGCTCTCGTAGCGCTCTGGTGGATATTCATCCGGGCGTGACATGCCACCCGTTCGGCCTGCCCCGCGCCCAGGCGTGTCATCAGGGCGGCCGGAGCGGCGTGGCGCGCCTGGCTGCTTGCCCGATGGCGGTCCATATTGGGAGGGAGAGCCGGACGACGGCGGGCGGCTCGGGCCACCGCTGCCCGCAGCGCGCCGCCCCGTCGGATCGGAGGGAGTCCCGCGCCCACCACCAGATGGGCCGCCGCGTGAAGGCGGGACAGCCCCGCGCTCGCCAGAGCCTCTGCCCGGACGGCCGTACCCGCGATCCTGTGGATACCCACCGCCACGCTGGTCGTCATCGTAGTATCCGCGCGAGTCCCTGCCCATGTATGGCGCCTCCCACTGACACAGCCATTCATCCCTCCACCTGTCCTCGGCGCTCACCGCGTATCCCGCAGGATCGCTTCCTTACATCAGGACGCGCGCGTTTTCAAGCATGAAAGCGGAGCAGGGGGGAATACGACATCACGACCATGGTATAGATTCGCGCCTTCCCATGGCAACCAGTATGGGAAATATGCCCCATTGTACCAGGCGCGCGGCGACGCCTGCCACCTGATTGGGATGGGCTATACTGAAGCGCGGCCCAAGCGCGCGATGATATCGCGAAGCGCGCCAGCCGCTCCATATCATCACCTCACGACCAAGGAGCCATACACATGCCCTCTAGCGCCACCCAGCGCGGCGCGCTGATGGATGTCATCTCATCTCGGGCGGCAACTGGCGCGCGTCCGCGCTCGGCCGTAATCTCCTGGCTCTGGAAAGAAGGCGCGCTCGCCCTCGTTGGCGTGGCGCTCCTCGCCCTGAGCGCGCGCGTCATCATCCCGCTGCCCTTCAGTCCCGTCCCCATCACTGGCCAGACGTTCGCCGTACTGCTGATCGCCGCGGCGTATGGCGCCCAGCGCGGCCTGGCGACCGTCGCGCTCTACATCCTGGCCGGGATAGCTGGGGCGCCCGTCTTCGCGGCCGTTCCCGGCGTCGCCAGCTACGGCTACATCGCCGGTTTCGCGCTCGCCGCCATCGTGGTTGGCTGGCTCGCGGAGCGCGGCTGGGACCGCACACTTCTCCGCTCTATCTTCGCCATGCTCGCTGGGGAGGTGGCCATCTATCTCTGCGGCCTGGTCTGGCTGGCGCGCTTCGTCGGCTGGGGCAACGTGATCGCGCTCGGCTTGGTCCCGTTCGTCGTTGGGGACGCCACCAAGCTGCTCGTCGCCGCGCTCCTGCTGCCCGCGGCATGGCGCGCGGTCAACGCGACGTTCGGGCAGGAGGCTCGCTAGATGGAAGACGACGTCAAGCGACCGGAGCCCTCAACAGAGAACGCGTCCGATGCGTCCGTCGAGATGGAGTTCGACAGGCCATTCTTCGAGTACTGGAACCAGCGCGACTTCGTCCGCTGGATAGGCGCCCGCATCACCCGCAGCGCAAACGGCGAGGCCACATGCTATCTCGAGCCGGGCGAGCACCATCGCGGCGCGGGCGTCGGCGGGCGGGCGGTCACCGGCGCCGTGCAAGCCTACATCTTCGATATCGTGACCGGCGCGGCGGTGGCGTCCCTGGCGCATGGTCTCCAGCCGCAGGTCACCGTCTCCCTGGATGTCACCTTCGAACATCCTGCCTATGACGCGCCGCTGACGTTCGAGGCGCGCGTCGTAGGCGGCGGGCAGCAGCTCTTCTTCGTCGAGGGCGAATGCCGTGATGTGAATGGGCGCGTCTGCTCGCGCGTCCGCGCTATCTATCGTCGCTTCAAGAAGCGTCTCGACATCCCGGCCGACGTTCAATCAGAGTGACTTCAGCCGCGCCCATATTCAGCGCGGCCAGCGATATCCCGCGCTGGCGTAGATCATCTCGATGCCCCGCGCCTGCGCCAGCGCGTCCTCACGACTGAATGGCGGCGTCTGCCCCGTGCGTGCGCACTCGGCGAACCGCTCCACCTGAAGCTGATACTGATCCACAGGCGCGAAGCGTCGCGCATAGGTCTCCTCCCCCTCCTCCAATCGCACGACCGTCTCCACCTTCTTCGGCGTAAATGGGCGCGGGATGATCAGCCGCCCCAGGTCGCCTATCAGCTCGGCGCCCTGGCTCCACGGAAGCGCAAAGCTGCTGTCAATCAGCCCTCGCCGTCCCTCGCCAAAGTCGAGCGCAGCCTGCACACCCCACTCGACTTCCCTCTCACCTGGCTCGCTGACCATCGCCGCCACCCGCTCCGGCGCGACGCCGAAGAACAACCGGCACAGGCTTAACGGATAGCAGCCGACATCCATCAGCGAGCCACCACCCAATGGACCGCTCAGCCGGATGTTATCAGGAGAGGAGCCGCGAAGATCGAACATAAACGATGAGCGGATCATCCGCAGCGGCCCGATGCGCCCCGCCGCCACCTGCTCATGCGCCCATACGATCTGCGGATGAAAGCGGTACATGAACGCCTCCATCAGCAGCACGCCCGCGCGCTCGCAGGCGTCATACATAGCCTCCACCTCAGCCGCCGTCAGACCGAGCGGCTTCTCGCAGAGCACATGCTTGCCCGCCGCGGCCGCCTTCACCGTCCACTCCAGGTGCTGGGAATTTGGCAGTGGAACGTAGACCGCGTCCACGTTGGGATCGTCGAGGAGCGCCTGATAGGAGCCATACGCTCGCGCGCCCCGTTCCCGCAGCGCCACGGACTCCGCCCGCGCCAGGTCGCGGCTGGCGATCGCCACCAGCCGCCCGTTGCTCGATGCCTGAATCGCGGGGATGATCGCCTTCACGCCAATGTTGGCTGTGCTGATGACTCCCCAGCGCAGCAGATCTCCCTCTGTCGCCATCCGGTCCCATCACCCCTTCATCCGCCGGCGAGCGCCCAGGCCAGCGATCCGGTATAATCTCTATTTGGCAGCGGAGAGGCGCGCTCGTGTTCGCGCGCCTCTCCGGCATCATACGACGCCGCGTAGCCGCACGGCAGGTCCGCCGCCCGGTGGAAAGCGATGAAGCAGCAAGCGAAGGAGAGGCGCGATGGCGCGTATCCGTCCCCTGGGGCCTGATGACGTGGAGCCTGAGGCGCGAGAAGAGTTCGAGCGATTGGAGCGCGAGCGCGGCGCGATCCCCAACATGTTCCGCACGATGGCGCTGCGCCCAGAGATCATGCGCACTGCCGCTGAGCATATGCGGGCCATCTTCTCCACCGGCACGGTGGATGCGCGCCTCAAAGAGATGCTGGCGGTACGCGTCTCGCAGATCAACGATTGCCACTATTGAATGGCCTCGCATACTGCTTTGGCAAAGCAGCTGGGCGCATCACAGGAGCTGCTCGACGCGATGTACAACATTGACAGGCATCGCGACGAGTTCACGGCGGCGGAGCTGGCCGCGCTAGCGCTCGCCGAGCGCATGACCACCGACGCGCGCAACGTTGATGAAGATGTCTGGGCGGAGTTGCGTTACCACTTCGACGAGGGACAGGTCATCGAACTGGCCGCCGTCATTGGTCTGTTCAACTACTTCAACCGCTTCAACGACGCGCTGCGCGTGGACATCACGCCGCCCGGGCGCCCACTTGGGGAGAACGCCTAATGCGCGCGGGCGTGCGGCATGCGGCTGAGAGGGAAGGAAGATAGAGGCGATATGCCGGAAGATCGTCCGCAGCCCAGCGCCCAGCCAGCGGAAAAGCGACTGGCGGCGCTGTTGGCCGACCTCGACACGCTCCAGCGCTATCTTGATGAGCGGGGCCGCCACTCATCGGAGTTGGCGCAGAAGTTCCTGGCCAACGCGCGCCGCGACCCCACCTCGCGCGCCTATGATGAGCGCCAGGCGACGATGCTCGAATACCAGCGCTACATCTGGGCCGAGATCGCCGGACGCGTTGGCAAGCTGCTCAGCCTCTATGGCGACGAGGAGCCAGGCGGGCCGGTGTCCTAGCTTCCAGTCTCGCGCGGCTCACCGCCCGCGTCATACTCCATGTAGACCACGTCTTCCACGTATGGGTGCTGACGCAGCCGCTCGCCGATCTCCGGCTCGCGTCCCGGCATGACCTGGGCCAGGATGCCGTGCTTGCGTGGAATCAGCCGCATCGGACGCGCCGAGCTGGCCGCGAGCAGCCGCTGCGCCTGCCCAACCGTCACACCACGCCGGAAGAAGACGGCGACCCGGCCGGGCCCGAGGAGTGGCGCCTGCTGACGCGCATTATCGCCCTCGAATCGCTGAATGATCCCCTGCGCTGCCTGCTCCACTTGATCGTGGAACCTCTTGAGCGCGGGCGCGGCGGCCTGCTGCGCCCGGCCCGTCATCTCACGCGCCGAGGCGGCCAGCCTGCCGAAAGCATCTCCCAGGCGGGACGTAGGCGCGGGCGGCGCATAGGCTGGCAGTGGGTGCGTTCCACTGGCCCGCGCTTCGCGTTGGAAGCGCAGCGCGCTGCCGACGCCAGGCCGCAGGTCACTCCACCATTGCCGCACCGCATCCGCGACCGGCTTCACATCGTCTGTGGCCTGCTCACCGTGTTCATGGGCCACACGGTGGCGGCGAAGCTCCTGAAAACGCTCCATGCGGTAATCGCCTGGCGAGCCTTCTGGCGTCTGCTCTGGCGCGGCCCGGCCATCGGGCGCGGCCAGGCGCTCACCGCGCATGCGCTGCCGCACGTCGGCGCCAGCGAGCCGAAATGGCGGCTGCGGGCGCGGGGGTAGCCCCGCGCGCCAATCCTGCGGGTCCCGCTCACCGGGATGGGCTGGCGATTGTGGCGCGCTCCTGGGCTGAGTCGGCGTCTGCGCGCGAACGTCGGGCGCCGATGGCTGTGATGACTGGGGGCGTGGCGGCCAGGATGATTGCTCGCTGGTATCCAGAAATGACGCTGGCCGGAGCGCGCGCAACTCCTCTGGGCTGAGGTGGATTGTAGGCTGATCGGCTACTGACCACTCGACCTCCGGGTCCACTTCGTCGGCGATGCCGAATTCGTCATCGCCCACTTGGCCAGCGAGCGGCGGCGCCGGGTTGGGTGAGGGCGGTGTCGAGCGGGACTTGAATGCGCCAGCTAGCGTGTTGAACCGCGGCCGTGGCGCGGACGATTCCCGGCCGGCCTCAGGCAGCTGGGCCTCATCCTCGATGGCGTCCGCTACATCCGCTACATCCGCTACATCCGCTACATCCACGATACCGCCGCCATGCTCCATCGCGTCGGATTGAGATGGGGTCGCGCGGATGACGGTTGCGTCCGGGTCAGCGCTCGACAGCGAGGCCTCAGGCGCCCGAATCGCCACGGCTTCGCGTGTGGCGCCTTCGTCAATTTCGTCAATTTCGTCAATTTCCTCAATTTCCTCAATGTCATCGGCGTCATCAACGCCGACGGCCTCCACATCCTCAATTGGAGCAAGCTCGAGCGCTGGCAGCTCGCGAGTCTCGCGCGCTCCTTCCGCCGCCACCGGCTCACTTCGCTCCTCAGTCCCGGTGCGGCTGATGGGTTCTTCGCTCGATGCGGAGCCGCTTACGGCGGCCGGACGTCGTTCGCTATTCGATCGCTTCGCCATCGCTTCTCTCCCAACCCCTTCCGCCACGCGCTGACGACTGGCGCGCCGGTGGGGAACGGCGCCTCGCCTCCCCCGGGACGCCCGGGCAGCCTGCCTGGGCGGTACTCAAGAGCATATCCTGTGGCGTGTCGCGCCCGCATACGGTCAGGAGCCCGCGGAACGCCTGCCAGCCCGCGCTCTATGCGCGTTTTCCGCCGTCCAGAGCGACGCGCCGCCGTGGGAGAAAAATCCTACCCTCTGCTCCCACATCCAGGCAAGCGTCGCATGAACGACGCCAGCTTGCCAAGTGCGCTTTCCGCCTATGCGCTCCGCTCAGGGCCGACCATCTCCGGGCGCGCTTATCAGCGTATCCAGCAGGTGCGTCGCGCGCCGCGCCACATCGGGCCGCAGCGCATAATAGGTCAGACGCTCGCGGTCATAGAGCGTGACGATACCAGCAGCGCGCAGCCGGACCATGTGATGCTTGGTCGTCGCTTTGGTCAGACCCAGCCTGTCAGCAAGTTCGGTGAGGTACATCTCGCGCCCTGCGAGCAGGCGTAAGATGCGCAGGCGCGTGTCGTCACCCAGCGCCTCGAAGAAGCGCAGTGTCTCTTCGGCGGGCGCGGCTGGGTCCATCCGCGGGCCACTGGAGCCCGGGCTGACGGCCTCGACAGGCGGGCAGAAGGTCAGCGTGCCGCGCCAGAAGTGGTAGAACACGGCAGGCTTGCAGAAATAGCTAGGCGCGAAGATGATCCGCCGCAGGCCGGCGGGGCGCTGCCACTGCACGCCTCGCATCTCGCGCTCCACGAAGACATCTTGCGGCGTATCCGCGCGGCGCAACGCCATCATCTCCGCCTCGCGCTTCAGCAGGGGGATCAGGCGCTCCTCCTCCTCCGCGAACACCGACTCATACCAACCCCGCAGCGCGGCGATCAGCTCGGCGCGCACGCTCTCGATCTCATGCAGGACGCGCAAGGCAGTCGGGCGCGCCTCGCGCGGATAGAGATCGAGCAATCGCAGCGAGGCGGGCCCTGGCTCTCTCTCCGGCGCGGACGCGCGTTCCTCTAGCGCGGCGCGCAGCAGCGCGGGCCACTCAGGGCCCAGGCCATCCTGGTCAAGCAATGTCTCAATCAGATCAGCGGCCGGAGCCTCGGCGAGCCAATCCAGGAAGCGCTGGGTATCAGGGGGCTCGGCGCGCTGCCCAATCAGCGAGATCAGCGTCGCCCGCAAGGAGGATGGGCGCGCGTCACCGAAATAGCGGCCCAGGGTCTCCAGCGCGCCTGGAGCATGACGATCGCAGGCTGCGCGGGCGCGCTCGATCCAGGCGCGGCCAATGTCGTACTCCTCATAGCCTGATTCCGTGGCGCTCAGCGTCACATCTAGGCTGAGCAGAAAATCATAGGTGGCGCAGTCAACGATCTCGATGTCGGGCGCGCGGCCTCGCCGCAGATCAACCGCTCGTGGCGCTGACGCGCGGGCCTCAACTCGTGCATCCAACCGGGCGCCTCCTCATCCGCCGGCTCGCCACCGGCCATCCTGGCGCGATTACCGCTCCATAACCAACCTTGCTCGCGCCGCTCACCATCTGTATATCACGTACGCCGCCTGAATCACGACATATTGTATCACACAACGATATATCCGTTTGCGCGCGGCAGCCTGTGGCGCCGATGATATACACTGGAAGCGCGTCGCGGCGGCGCATTCCCGCCCCCGCGCCAAAGGAGCATGCGTTTGAGTATCTTGAACGGGCCGCTCGCTAGCGTCGTCATCGCGGCGTTCCTGGCCTCTACGGTTGAATTTGTCGAGGCGTTTACCATCGTCCTCGTCGTGGGTGTCACGATCAACTGGAAAAGCTCACTGGCGGGAACGGCGGCGGCGGCGCTCGCGCTGGTGGCGCTGGTCGGCGTCTTTGGCACAGCGCTCGTGCTCCTGGTCCCTATCGCCGCGCTGCGCTTCGCGGTCGGGCTGTTGCTGATCCTCTTCGGTCTCAAGTGGCTGAAGAAAGCGATCCTGCGCTATGCGGGCGTCAAGGCGATGCACGATGAGGAAGCGATCTACGAGGAAGAGATGGCTGCTATGCGAGCGCGCGGCGAGCGACCTAGCGCGCGGCTCGATCCCTTTGGCGTCGCAACTGCCTTCAAGAGCGTGCTCCTCGAAGGGCTGGAGGTGGCGTTCATCGTCATCACCTTCGGCTCCGCCGCCACGGGCGCAGGCTCGCGCGCGACGGGTATCACCTGGGCTGCGGCGGGAGCGGGCGCCGCGCTGCTGGTGGTGCTCAGCCTCGGCGCGCTCGTGCGCGCGCCGCTCCAACGCGTACCGGAGAACGCGCTCAAATTCGTCGTCGGAATCATGCTGACCAGCTTCGGCACATTCTGGGGTGGCGAGGGCCTGGGCATCCATTGGCCGGGTGAGGACCTCTTCCTACTCGCGCTGGTCGCGTTCTACCTGGCGCTCGCCGTCGCGCTGGTCGCCTGGCTGCGGCCATGGGGCCGTCCGCAGGTCACCCTAGCGAGCGCCGAGAGGACCGCCGCGCACGCCATCGAGGAGGCTCACTGATGAACCGCGTCACTGGCGCCATCAAGGCGCTCTACACCTTCTTGTCTGGTGACGCAATCATCCTGACCGCCGCGCTCATCGCCTTCGCGCTGGGTCTGGTCCTCCTCCAGATTCTCCATGCGCCTAACACCCTTGCGGCGGTCGCGTTTGTGGCCATCATCGTCGCCGGGCTGGTTATGACGCTTAGGCGCGAGATCGCTGGGAGGCCGCGCGCTCGCTCCTGACGTGAACCGCATAGCGAAAGGCGTCCTTGAGGTGGTGGACAGCAAACCCCGGCAGACGGGCGTGCGCGCGGAGATGGCCAGCGCGCCCGCGCCACGCGACCCGCGCGCCGCCTATACCGAGCGGCTGGCGTACTTCTTTGAGCTGCGGACGCGTTACAACCGCAGGCGCTACCTCTGGGCTAACGTGAGCGCGGGCGCCTTCATTCTTGGCGCGGGCGCGCTCATCGTCTGGGCGTTCGCGCGCGGATGGGCGCCGCTCATTGTGGGCGTGGCGGCGCTGGTCGTCTGCGCTGGCGCGTTCATTCGCCAGGCGCTGCTCGACGAGATCTTCCGCCGCTACGCGACGCTCTGCCAGCTCTGTGAGCAGGGCCTCGCGCGGCTACGTCGCGACTGGGCGTCGCTGACGCTCCGTCCGGCCGAGACCAGCGCCCTACCCGCGATCAACGCCGCCGACCTCGATATGCTGGGCCACGCCTCACTCCAACACTTGCTGAACACCGTCACGACGCCGCTAGGGCAAGAGCGCCTGCTGCGCTGGTTGGTAATCCCCGCGGAGCCAGAGATAATCACCGCGCGGCAGGAGGCGGTGCGCGAGCTGGCGCCCCAACTGGAGGTTCGCGACGAGCTGACCCTATTTGGCGCGCTGGCCAACCAGGAGCCAGGCGCGCAGGCGCGCTTCCTGGCCTGGGCCGAAGATACACCCTGGCTGCCCTCGCATCACTGGCTCAGCGTCTACAGCGTCGCCGCCGTGATCGCGCTGGTCGCGCTGGCGCTGGCGCAGGCGACGGGTGTCCTTCCTTACCCCTTCTGGCTGGTGGTTGTCGCCGCCAACGTCGTCATCGCGCAGGTATTCGGACGTGAGATCGAGCGGCAGATCACGCGGGTGGCCGGGGAACAAGGAGCCTATCTACCCTACGTTGGTCTCTTCGGCTTTCTCAGCCAGCAGCGCTTCACAGCGCCGCTGCTGGAGCGGGCGCACAATGCGTTGGCGGCGGAGAGCGACTCGGCGGAAGCGGCGCTGCGCTCGCTCGCTCGCCGGATGCAGTTCGCGGATGTCCGGCTCTCGATCATCGGGCCAGTCCTACAATTGGGGCTGCTGTGGAACGCGCATGCGCTGCGGCTGCTCGAAGGCTGGCGAGCGCGCTATGGAAGCCATGCGCGCGACTGGTTCGACCTGCTTGCCGATCTTGAGGCGCTCTCTGGCCTCGCCGCCCTGGCCTTCGACAATCCTAATTGGGCGTTTCCGACGGTGGAGCGCGACGCCGCGAGCGGGACGCTGAGCGCCACCCGCCTGGGCCATCCCCTGCTGCCGCCCGAGGCCTGTGTTGGCAACGACGTGACCGTTGGTCCGGGAGGAACATTCTTGCTGGTGACAGGCTCGAATATGTCGGGCAAGAGTACCCTGCTGCGGGCCATCGGGCTCAACGTGACCCTCGCCCAGGCCGGAGCGCCGGTCTGCGCTCAGGCGATGCGGCTGCCCCCCATTGGCCTGGCGACCAGCATGCGCGTCCAGGACTCGCTGGAGCAGGGCGTCTCATACTTCATGGCCGAGCTGCGGCGTCTGAAGCTGGTGGTGGATGAGATGCGGCGCATCGCGGCGGAGGGCGAGCGGGCGCCGCTGTTCCTGCTCGACGAGATCCTGAGCGGCACGAACTCTGGCGAGCGCCGGATCGCGGCGCGCTCCGTCATCCATAGCTTGCTGGCGCTCGGGGCGACCGGAGCCGTCAGCACGCACGACCTCTCACTGATTGATGAGCCGAGGCTGCGCGCGGCGAGCGTACCAGTCCACTTCACCGAGCAATTCACGCGCGGGCCGGACGGACCTTCGATGTCGTTTGACTACCGTTTGCGGCCAGGCGTCGCCACTAGCGTCAACGCGCTCGCGCTGATGGAGATCGCCGGGCTGCCCACGGAATACGCGTCCGATGGGGCCGAGAAGCCGAGCGACGTCAGCGACGCCCCCAACCCGGTGATACACTGACCTTCGCCCGGCGCTCTACCGGGACGATCATATCCGCACGCATGCGCTCAGAGCGAGGAATAGGTGACAGCGACAATACTCGACGGGCGCGAGCTGGCGGCGCGCCTGCGCTCACAGCTTACCGAGGAAGCCGCGCGCTTCGCGGACACACATAGCCGCAGGGCGCGCCTGGCGTTGGCCTTGGTGGGCGCCGACCCTACCGCCGCGCTGTACGCCACGCAAGTCGAGCGGGCGGGCGCACGGATTGGGCTGGAGGTGGCCGTGCGGGCGTTCCCCGAGGATGCGGGCGAGCTGGCGCTGCGCACCGAGGTCGCCGCGCTGGGGGCCCGGGCCGATATGGATGGGGTGGCGCTACTGCTCCCGCTGCCCGCGCATATCCGCCAGCGGGTGGTGATGGAGGTGCTGCCCGCCAGCAAAGATGTGGACGGCCTCGGCCCGCAAAACGCCGGGCGGCTCATGCTCGGCTTTCCAAGCTACGTACCCAGCACGGCGGATGCGGCGCTCGAACTGCTGCGCCTGGCCGGAGTATCCCCGCATGGGCAAGATACGGTGGTCGTGGGGCGCAGCAACGTCGGTGGCAAGCCCGCCGCGCTCCTATTCCTGCGCGAGAACGCCACGGTCACGCTCTGCCACTCGCGCACGCCTGATCTCTGCGCGCTGACCCGGCAGGCTGATATCCTCTTCACCAGCGCCGGTCGGCCTGGGACGATCACTGGGGACATGATCAAGCCAGGCGCGGTCGTCCTCGACGCCGGCATGACCCATGTGGGCGGCGAGCTATTGGGTGACGTAGACTTCCCGGCGGCGCGCGAGGTCGCGAGCTATCTGACGCCCGCGCCCGGCGGCCTGGGTCCGCTGACGCCGCTCATGCTGATGCGCCACACGCTCATGGGGCCGAGTTGAAGCGCGCCCGAGGCGCCCCATAAAGGTCATCAGTCGGGTGGGACGCTCAGGCGCGAACATCACAGGCAGGCTAGCCCAGCGTATAGACCACGATATGCGAGCCATCGTACCAGGTGATCGCATCACCCGTCGCGCCCGCGATCTGCGCATGCGTCATCATGTTGTTCTCTGCGAGCGGACCATGCGCGCCGAAGTCGTAGCCCTGGATGACAGAACCCGCGCTCCATAGAGCAGTCGCTCCGCTCGCATGCATGGAAGAGGCCGCCGTCTCATTCGCCAGCGTAAGGCTCTGTCCCTTGTTCAGGTCGAGCGCGACCAGCTTGCCACTCGCCTGAGCGGCGGCGGCCAGGATGGCGGGGGCGTCGCTCTTCGCGCTAACTGTCAGCGCGCGCGTCGCATTGATCCAGACGAGCGCGTCTTTCACAGCGATAGGGCTGTACGCCTCACCGCCTGCCTGCGTCACTGGGCTCGCGCCCATGGTGGTTGCGCTCCAGATGGCGCTATGCAGCGAACCCTGCATATCCGCCCAGACATCGGCCCAGTAGACCGTCCCGTTCTCCATCGAGGGGCTGGCGATAATCGCGCCCAGGTGGCTCCCCGTCGCGATGACGACCGAGCTAGTGGCGCTGGAGGCGATGGTCATCCGCTCGAGCGTCGCTTCACCGCCAGCGGATGTCGCGATCAGCGCCTCCGTGTCATTCGCCCATGCGCCAGTTAGCGTCGAGATCAAGCTCTGCTCCAGCGGCTGCGCGCGCCATGCGTGCGCTCCCGCCAACGGCGCCGCCGAGACGACCCATCCCGTCTCGTTGGAGACGCTCCAGACGACAAATTGAGCTGAGAGCGAAACCAGCCTGACCTGACCTGTGACCGGCGCGGCGAACAGCGCGTGGCTCGCTCCCGTGTGGCGGTTCACGACGAACAGCATCGTCGCCCCCGCGCCATCACCAGCGGCATAGGCCATCCAGTCGTGTGACGCCCGCAGATCGGTGACCTGGAAGAAGCGCTGATCAGGCAGGTAGCTGCTCAGGCGGGACTGAGTTGTCACCGAATTCGTCCCCTGCGTGATCTTCACCGCGAGATTGCCCGGATTGCGCCCCGAAATCCACTGCATGGCGCCGAGTGAGACCAGCAGCACCGCTGCGGCCGCCATCGCCGCCATCGGCATGAGACCAATCCGGCGCCGCGCGCGCGGCGCCCCGACAGGCGCCCGGACTACCGGCAGCGATGGCTCGGTTTCCGCACGGCTGGCGCGCATCGCCGCCGGCCCCACGCGCTGCCGCTCCGCCGCGATAGCGGCGAAGACGCGCTCGCGAAATGAGGCGTCTGGGGTGAGCGTAGGCAGCAGCCGCAACGACTCGCCTACCCGGCGATACGCCGCCTCAACTTGGCGGCACGATGCGCACATCGCCAGATGCTCGCTGAGCGGCCGCATCTCTTCAGCCTGCCAGTCGTCGCGGCGGTACGCCGCAAGCTGAGCGCGCGCCTGGCGGCAGCTCAGCGACGGCCTTCCAGCTCCTGCTGATAGAGGCTGATAAAGCGTTCCCTGGCCCGCATCAACCGCATCTTCACGGCTGATGGAGTCACGTTCAAGACGTCGGCGATCTCCGCGCATGAAAAACCTTCGTGTTCATATAACAAAAGGCAGGCCGCGTACTTCTCTGGAAGGCGCTTGAGCACCCGCTCGACAATTTCCCGATCAGCCACGCGCTGCTCGAACCGGCCACCATCGTAACTTGCGGTGAACGCGCCCATCGCGCTAGCCAGATGCTCATCCGTCGGAGTCGGCATGCCGAATCCACTATCCGAGCCGGGGAGACCGGCGCCTACACCGCGATCATCATTGAAGAGCGACAGCGGCAGCCACGAAATGAGCCGCTTCCGTCGCAGCGCATCGGTCGCCGTATTCGACGCGATGCGATAGAGCCATGACGACAACGCTCCCGCCTGAATTGTCGCGCCGCCCGCCAGCGCGCGATACGCTTTTACAAACACATCTTGCGCCAGGTCATATGCCTGTTCGCGGTTTCCCACGAGGCGAAACACGAAATTCGTGATCGGCGTCTGAAATCGGGTAAAGATGTCCTCGAAATCATTTATGCCAACCACAGGCCCAGCGCCCGCGCCCTCCGTCGCGCCAGCGCCTTCGGCCATCTCTTCGCTGACGTCTCGTTCTGTGTCACCCTCGCCGAGCGCGAGCCCGGCGTCATCTGGAGCCGCCGTCTCAGCGGCGCTGGCGCGCTCGGCGGTATGCGTCGCCGCGGCGCCGCTTCCGCTCTGTACAGGCTCCTCCGCATGGGCTAGCCTACCAGATGCGCGACGGCCACGCGGCTTAGCGCCACTCGAGCGATCGGACGTCTTGCGTGGCGAGGCGCCGGGTTGGCGCCTGGCCGCACGCCCGCCATGCGCAGCGCGCTCCCCTGAGCTATTTGGATGGTAGGGACGAACGGGTGGCTCCATCGGTTACACCTGTGGGAAGGCCAGACTCGTCGTATCCGCATCCATTACGGCATAAGCCTGGCGATAGGTTGTCTACAGCATAGCAGATAGCGCCTGCGACGGTCGCCTGCCCCGTACCTCCGTCTTACCCAATACGCAGTATCGCGCCCGGCCTGGCGCCTCACCGCTTGCCGAGCGAGCTTGCTGTCAATTGCTGACTCACGCTATACTTTATGTAGGATTGTGAAGCGAAGGCCAGCGCGCCTGGCTCCGCTTCAGTGGGCGCGCCGCAAGACGCGCTTGAGACGTTATCATAGGGGACAGCCAGGGTACCATGAGCGACACGACCAAGACCGAAGGCATTCTGTTCTATTCCACCACCTGGTGCGGTGATTGCCGCCGCTCGCGCAAAGTCTTTGACGCGATGGGTGTTTCGTACAGTGATATTGACATTGAAGAGCATCCCGAGGCGGCGGAGATCGTCCGCAAGCTCAATCGCGGCGCGCAGAGCGTCCCAACGATTCTCTTCCCGGATGGAACCGTACTTGTGGAGCCATCCAACGCCGTCCTGGAGCGGAAGCTCGCCACCCTGGTGGATGCGCGCTCCGCCTGACCCAGCCGAGGCGCCGCCGTTCGCGCTGGCGCATGACGTGCGACGAGCGCGTAAGGGCATACTGCATGCTCCTTACGCGCTCGTCGTCTGTCTCTTCGTCTGTCTCTGGTTTCTCCACTGCTCCGAGCGGACGCCAGACGAGGCTGCGACCGCGCTCCCCACGCAAGGCGTATACTGGACGTGCGCTCACCGCCAGGTCAATCTGGCCAGCGTAACCTGAGGCCGCGCGGGGGCGTAGTAGAATCTGGAGCGCTCCGCTCGCGCAGCGCATGCGCGTGACTACATTCCTTTCACTGGGAGCAGGGGATGATTACCTGCCAGTTTTGTGGCGCAAAGAATACTGCTGGAACCGCGTTCTGCGATAGCTGCGGCGGCGCGCTGACGACCGCTGTCGCCGCGCAGGCGAGCGCGCAGGCCCAGGCCCAGGCGCAAGCGGCCCAGGCTACGGCCAAGCAGCAGGCGGCGCAAGCGACCCGCGCCGCGCCGCATTCCGCCACGGGTCGCTTGCCTCCCCGCACGACGCTGGGCAAGCGCTACATGCTCCTCAAGACCGTCGGACAAGGCGGCATGGCCGCTGTCTATCAGGCCATCGACACCCGCTCCAATCGCGCGGTCGCCATCAAGGAGATGAGCCAGGACGGCCTCTCCCCCGACGACTTGCGCGAAGCGCTCGACAGCTTCACTGCCGAGGCGCGCTTGCTCCAGGGACTGAGCCAGGACAACCTGCCCAAGGTCTACGACAGCTTCTCAGAAGACGCGCGCCACTATCTGGTCATGGACTTCATCGAGGGCGAGACGCTGGAGCAGCGGCTGGCGCGGGCGCGCGGGCCTCTGCCAGAGGCCGACGTCCTGCGCTGGGCAGAGCAGCTCTGCGCCGCGCTGATCTATCTGCATACGCGCAAGCCGCCCATTATCTTCCGCGACCTCAAGCCCGCCAACGTCATGCTGACGTCGCGGGGCAAGATCAAGCTGATTGACTTCGGCATCGCTCGGCACTTCACACCCAACCGCAAGCGCGACACCCAGGCGCTGGGCACGCCGGGCTACGCGCCGCCCGAGCAGTATGGCAGCGCGCAGACGGACCCGCGCGCGGATGTCTACGCCCTGGGCGCCACGCTCTACCAGCTGCTGACCAATTACGATGTCTCGAAGACGCCCTTCGCGTTGCCGCCGATGCGGACGCGCAACCCGGCGGTCTCGCCGCATGTGCGGCTAGCCATCGAGCGCGCTATCCGCCTCGACCGCAACCAGCGCTACGCGAGCGTCGCTGAGTTTCAGCGTGACCTGCTCCATCCCATCGGACTCTACCTGCAATCAGGCGCGCTGGCGCGGTCGCCTGAGGAGGCGCTGCGGCTGCTGGCCGCACAGCCGCAAGATGGAGCCGACGCGCTCTACTCGGGGCGCGTCGTAGAGTGGATGACGCGCTGGAAGCGGCGCGATCTGGCGGATGCGGCGACGCGCGCCACCCGCGCCAACACAGACCAGGCCGCTGGGCTGCGCGCGTTTCTGGCGTCCGCTAACGGCGGCGCCCAGCGCGCGAAGGCTGGCCCCGGCGCCGCATGGCCACAGCAGGGCGCAGGCCCCAGCGGCCGCGGCGCGACAGGGCAGGCGAGCCAAGCAGGACAGCCGGGCCCACTCGGTTCCCTGATGGGCGCGGCCGCCAGCGCAGCCAGCGCTGGTGTGGTCGCGGCGGTGACGGCGGGGGTGAAGGCGCGCATGTCCGGGCAGGCGTCCCCACCATCCACAGGCGACGCGCTCAAAGCGGGGATGAAAGCGGCGGCGACGACGTTCGCCAATGTCGCGGCGGGCTCGACGACGCTACCAGCCGTTTCCCCTCGCGAGCTGGATTTTGGCAGAGTCATCGCCGGGCAGGACGCCTCTGGCGCGCTGACGGTCACCGGCCAGAGCGGGCCTATCACGGGCTCCGTCAAGCCACTTGCGGCCTGGATCGTGGTAGACAAGCAGCAGTTCACCGGCGCCAGCACGCTCATCGCGGTGACGGCGCACACGAGCGCCATCACCGGCCAGGGGCCACAGCGAGGCGATATCGAGCTGACGATGGGACGGCAGCATATGTACATCCCCGTGCGGGTGGATGTCGCGCCAGTCACGCCGGCAGCCCCGCCGCCAGCGCCTAGTCCGGCCAATCACGCAGGCCCACAAGCGACCAGAGTCAGCCCAGCGGTGAATCCCGCGCGCCCCGCAGCGGCGCCCCAGCCCTCAAGCCAGCCGCGACGACGCGCGGGAGCGCACGGCGCGGTCATGCCCGCAATCCGCTCGGATGGCGCGCGCTTCGCGCTCTCGGTCGTCGCGGCGCTGGCGTTGGCTGTCGGCGCGCCGTGGGCGCTGCACGCATTCCTGGGAAGCTGGTTGGCGACACTCCTCTCCTCCGACCCGCTGCGCGCGCAGGCGCTCGTGGCGGTAGGCGCGGTCGCCGCGGTTGGTGGCGCGCTGGCGCCATATATTGGCGGACGGCGAGCGCCTGGACGTGGGCGCACGGCGGTCCTTGGCGCCATACTCGGCGCCGCGCTGGCATTCAACATCGCCGCGCAGCTGACGCTGGCGCCTGCCGCGATTGGGCCATTCCCTGAGGCGACGCAGGTGGGGCCGCTGGCAGTGACGCTGCCCGTGTTGGTAGCGGTTGGCGCGGCGCTGGGCGCGCAGTCGCTCATCAGTCGCGCCCTGCTCGCCACCATACGCGCCATTGGCACGCATAGCGGCCTCCTGCTCCTAACCGCGGCGGCGCTGGGTGGCTGGCTGGGATTCACCATCACGCAGGCGAGCCTCGACGCCGCTTTCCACCCTGAGCCACTGCTTCTCACGCTCTTCAGTGGGTGCGGCCTGCTGCTGGGCGTCGCGCTGGGCGTCTCACTCGCTACCCCAATCGGCGCGCTGGCGCGGCGCTTCGCGTCCGTGCGACCATAGGCGGGTCAGGCGGTCAGATGGCGACGAATCCCCATGACGCGACCCAGGAGCCCCTGATTGCCCTGGTCGGGCCGACGGCATCGGGTAAGACGGCGCTCGCACTCACCATCGCCGATCGTCTGCCCCACATGATGGCTCGCGGCGGTGTAGAGATCGTCTCTGCCGACTCGCGGCAGATATACCGCCTGATGGATATCGCCACAGCCAAGCCAACAGTGGACGAGCGCGCGCGCGTCCCACATCATCTGCTGGATATGGTTTGGCCGGATGAGAGCTACACGCTGGCGGAGTATCAGCGCGACGCGCAAGCGGCAATCGCCGCCATTCAGGCGCGCGAGCGCCTGCCGATGCTGGTTGGCGGCACAGGCCTCTACGTCCGCGCCGTCGTGGACGGCCTGGCGATCCCCCAGGTCGCGCCGCGGCTGGACCTCCGCGCCGAGCTGGAAGCTGAAGCCATGGCGCGTGGCGCGCACGCGCTGACCGAGCGGCTCCAGCGGGTGGACCCCGCTTCGGCGGCTCGCATCGACCCAGGCAATGTTCGGCGGCTGATCCGCGCCATCGAGGTATCAGAGGTTAGTGGCAAGCCATTTTCCGAGCAGCAAGGCAGCCGCCCTACACCCTACGCCACCGCGCTCATGCTGGGCTTGGCGATGGACCGCAAGGCGCTCTATGCGCGCGCCGATGAGCGCATAGAGGAGATGATGCGCGGCGGACTGGTGGAGGAGACGCGCGCGCTAGTCGAGCGAGGCTACTCCTGGGCGCTGCCCTCGATGTCCAGCCTGGGCTATCGTGAAATGGGGGCGTACTTGCGCGGCGAGCTGACGCTGGCGGCGGCGACCGAGCACTTCAAATTCGCGACGCACGCCTACATTCGACGCCAGATGACGTGGTTCCGGGCAGACCCGCGCATTCACTGGCTCAACGCCACGCTTCCACTCCATGAGCTTGCCAGCGCCGCAACAGAGGCCATTTGCCGCGCGCTCGCCACCGATTGACATGCCAGGTTTCGCTGCGGAGATGGCGCGGGGGCTTGTATACTCTCCGTCAACTTGTTATGATGACCGTGAACTCGCTCGCCTGCCACGAACTCCAGATGCGCGCGTCTGGCCGATGAAGCGCCCACGCGCCGCCCACTTTCAACGTGTCGCATGCTCGTTTTGGAGTATACTTGGGCTAGGCGATTGTTCGTACGAGCCAGTCGCTCACGCCTGGCGTAATGATGTACGCTCTCTGCAGACCCGCGACGGATGGCGCAAGCGATGGCGCAAGACTGGAGTATGGCTGCAATGGCGCAAGAAGACACGTACGCGATTCCCGAGATCCGCTGGTGGGGCCTGCCCGTAGGTCTCTCGCTCATGGTCGCCGGCGGCGCCGCGACTTTCTATGCCAACCAGGGCATCACTGACACCATGACAGGCGTCGTCGGCGCAATCGCGTTCCTGGTTCTGGTCGCGGGCATCGTCTCCTTTGGCGCGTTTGTTTACAGCATCATTGCTCGCGGCGTTGGCAAGACTGAGGCGAAGCGCTACATCCCCAGCGCGCATTGATGGTGGCGCGCACGCTATCATAAAGCGGCCCAGCGAGCCCATACGGCGTGTCGCTGGGCCGCTTTGTCGTATACCGCGTATCTCGCATCTGATACGTCAGCTATCGCTCCCGTTGACCGGCGTACGCGCTCTCCCACTTTGCGCCAGTCGCGACGCCTCCACAGGCGCGCGAGTCAGTCCGCCTTGCGCGCCTGTTTCACTGGCACTCATAATCAATGTGGTGGGTTGTCTGAACCGCCGCTCGGCCTGGTCCTCAGCGCCATGCGGCGCATAGTCACGCGCACGCGGGAGGGATGAACACCATGATACTCGTCACCGGTGCGACAGGGTTCAGCGGCAGCCGTATCGTCGCACGCCTGGCCGAGCAGGGCGCACGGCCCCGCGCGATGGCGCACAACCGGGAGACCGCGCTAGCGCGCCTGCCCCGCCAGGGTATCGAGGTGGCGATCGCTGACATCACTCGCCCCGAGACATTGCGCCCCGCGCTGGAAGGCGTCGAGACAATCATTCACTGCGCGTTTATCACTGCCGATCAGAAGCCAGGTCCCGGCGTCAACTACTATGAGACCAACACGACCGGCACGCGCAATCTCATCGCCGCCGCCAAGGCGGCCGGCGTCACGCGCATCGTGGAGCTTGGCGGCCTGGGCACGCAGCCAGGGCGCCCTGGCTCCTACATGGAGACGCGCTACCTGGCGGATGAAGCGTTGAAGCAGAGCGGACTGGCATGGTCTAGCCTTGGATCTTCGGTCCAATTCGGCAAACAGGCCTCGTTCTTTCGCGGTCTGGCTGATCTGATCACATCGGTACCGCTCATTACGCCTGTGATTGGCTCGGGAGCCCAGCGCTTTCAGCCAATCTGGGTGGACGACGTGGTAACCTGCATCCTCAAGATGGCGCAGGAGCCAGCCAGATATGATGGCAGAGTCATCGAGGTGGGTGGCCCAGAGATATACACCTACAACGAGATCCTCGACATGCTGATGGAGGCGCTAGGCAAGCGGCGCATCAAGGTACCGGGACCCAAGCCAATTGCCCGCCTGGTCGCCAGCGCGATGACCGCGCTGCTCGCGAAGCCGCCGATCACCCCAGCGGCCATCGAGCTCTTTGAGTTCGAAAACACTACCACGCTGGATGCTGTCCCGTACAATTTCGGCTTCCAGCCAGCCTCGCTGCGCGCCTGGATTGCCCAAAACGGTGTGGCCTGAGTGGGATAACGCGCCCACGGCGCGTTGCCGCGCGCGATACAATGGATGCGGCGCCGCTGGCGGCTCTCGCGCTAATCCTCGAATGTCGAAGACTATCGAAAACTATCGAGGCCATCGAGGATCTGGAAAGGGCCGCCACCCCTCGTCACTGCTGTGAGCCATCCGCGGAGGTCATGTGAGCATGTCGGAGCGGACGTGTCTGCGCTGTGGGGCTTCGTATGAAGAGGGAGCGACAGTCTGCTTCACCTGTGGCGCCTCGATTGGCGAGCTGGAAACGCCGACGCAGCCAGTGCGAACCCCCAAGGGGCGCGCGACTGCGGACGCCGAAGCGCCGCCAGGCAGGCTATCAGCCAGCCCGGCGCCGAGCGCGACCGACGCGGCGCCAGTAGCGACGGCCCCAGAGCCCAGTGCGGCGCCCAGGCGCGTGGTGGTTGGCTCGTCGCTGCCCGTCGCGCCGCCACCCGCGCCAATGCCAAAGCGCCGTTGGCGTTGGCCCGTGATCGTGGCGGCGCTGGCGATCATGATCGCGCTGCTCGCAGGGGGAGGATATGCCCTGCGCGCAGTCCTGGCCGGTCCCCCACTGCCGAAAACCATCACGTATCGTGATCCGAATGGCCGCTTCACCGTCACTGTTCCGGCGCTCTGGACCGCCACCCGTCAGGCGAGCGGCGCGCTGCTGACCGATAGCAGCGGCGCGAACACGGTGACCATAGGCGATGCGCCAGCGCAGCTCGGCCAAACGGCGGCCAGCGTCGCCGACGCCCTGGCCGCACAGCAAGGCCTACAGCCCGCCTCTCCTACACAGATCGGCGGCGACACATGGGAGCAGCGCTCCGGTCAGATCACCGGCCAGGATGGGGCGACACGGACGCTCGTGGTATTCGTGGACGTGCGCGCTGGTGAGGTGTATACCATCCAGCTGAGCAGTCCTACCGCGTCATACACCACGATCAACAACCTCGTCTATCAGCCGCTGCTGTCCTCGTTCACCTTCACCTGACGGCTTGCGACGCCGGACAAGTGGCCAGCTCAATGCGCTGCCAGCGTAGGCAGGCTGTGGAACAGCGCATCGGGTCGCCGCCTAGCCGCAACCCGGGCGGCAGGATGTGCGTAAGGTTGGGTGCGAAGGCGCTTAAGCGCGGCTACAAGGAATCCCGCAATCCCGCCGCGCGCGCCACTATGATGGGATCACGTATCCCGGAGGGTATCAGGCGTGGGGACAGAGTCCACAGTGCCGCATCGTAGTCTGTTCATTACCATCGTGCTCAGCGCCGTATGTATCTTCGTGCCGTTCGTCGGGCACGTCATCCTGACGTTCATGATCGCCAATGACTACCTCACCACCGGCCAAAAGGTCATCTGGCTGATTGCCGTATGGGCGGTGCCGATCGCTGGTCCGCTGCTCTATCTGCTGGTCGGGCAGCGACACAACCGCCTCTTCGGCTAGCGAGCGCGGCGCGCGAGAGCGCCCAGCGCACACGCGATAATAGATCGCCATCTCGGGGAGGACGCTCAAGCGGCGCCCTCCCTTCGCTATGGTATGGTAGCCTTCACGGCGCCCCACATTCGCGCCGCCAGCGCCAGCGCGCTATGTCCCGTCGCACAGTGAGTTGCCGCCGCGCCCCATGCTCCGCTCTGGATAGTCTTCTCCCGGAACCTTCCTCCGGGGCCTAGTGGTGTGGCTGAGAGAGAATCGTCGGGAGAAGCCAAGCGAATCTGGCTGATGAAGCATCCCCAGGGAACATTTTCGTTATCGGGACAAGCGACAGACTAGGAGCGCCGTTTCGCGCGCTGACCACAAGGGCATTGAGATGGCGTGGCGGCCATGCCGTCGGCGCGCTTCGATCTCATCCGATCCGTTACCGTGTTCTGCCCGTGACGCTGCTGGCCCACGATGGCTAATGGGCAGTCAGATAGGCGCTCCTTCATCTCTCAGGCGGCGCAGGCAGGAGGTCGGGTAAGGTCGCCCCGTACCGTGCCTTGCGCCCGCTTAGGCCACCATGGTAGGGTAAACGCGGCGTGATGGGCTACGGCGCCTGACGCCTTCACTCAACAGGATTTCCCATGCTCACGATACGCCAGCTTCTCGCGCTGCCGGTAATGGCGGATGGCGCGCTCGTGGCCGGAGCAAGTGGCGTAGACCGCGAGGCGCTGTGGGCAGCGGTAGTGGATATCCCCAGGGCGTATGAGTGGGTGCGGCCCGGTGAGCTCCTGCTGACGACCTTCTTCGGGCTAAAGGATGACGCAGATGGGCAAATACGTTTGGTGCATGGGCTGATTGAGAAAGGCGTCTCAGGAATGGTCGTGGCGTCCGGGCAATATGTCGCGCATGTGCCGGACGACGTGCGCGCGATCGCCGATGAGATGGGCTTCCCCATAATTGAGCTGCCTTGGGATGTCCCCTTCGAGGACGTCACACGGGCCGTCTCGGAGCATAGCATCAACGATCAGTACCTGCTCTACAAGCAATCGTTGGCGATTCACCGCGCGCTGACACGGTTAGTGCTGGAGGGCGGTACGCTGCAGGATGTGGCGCATGAGCTGTGCTCGCTGATCCGCCGTCCGGTCGAGATTGACGACCTGGCGTTTGCAGTGGTAGCGGAGGCGTCGCTACCGGGCGCGCGACTAGATGAGAGCCGCCGCTCTGCCGTGCGTGAGGGACGAAGCTCACCTCGCCTACTGGACCACCTCCGGCGCTCCGGCGCGCTGAGCCAGGCGCGGCAGACGATGAGCGCGCAGCGGGTGGACGTCACCGACGAGACGCGCGCGCTGGGGATGACGATGCCGCGTATCCTGGCGCCTATCGTGGTCGCCCGGCGTGTCTACGGCTACGTCTAGATCATCGCCGGGGAACGCGACTTGGAGGCGCTGGACTTCCATGCCATCGAGCATGCCGCGACTGTCGCCGCGTTGATCCTCTTCCGCGATCAGACCGGGCGTCAGGCGGAGGAGCGCCTGGAGCAGCATGTGTTGAGCAGCTTGCTGGCCGAGGATACGCCGCCCGACAGCGCGCTCCGCGAGCAGATGTCGCGCTTCCACCTGCGCATGGAGGCGCCTCACGCCGTCATCGCGATCGACACCAGCAGCGATGACTTGCGCTCGGTGGAGCTAGCGGCACGCAACGCGTCCCGCCATGAAGCGCTGCCCTGCGTCGCTGGCGAGCGTTCAGGGCGAGTGGTGACGGTGGTTGAATGCGCGCGCGCCGAGCAACTCCACCGCTTCTGCGAGACGCTGCTGGAGAGCCTGAGCGCGCTGGACGCGCCTGCCCGGCTAGGTGTGAGCGGGCTACGGGAGACCCCAGGCGCGCTGAGCCGCGAGTACGAGCATGCGCTGGAGGCGCTGGCGCTGCTGCCCGCCTGGCCAAGTCGCTGGCGGGCGGTCTGCCCCTGGCGGCGGTCGTCGGGCGTGCTGAGGTGATGGACGCGCCCGCGCCGGGCGGCCTTGGCGGCACCTACGGCGGCAACCCCATCGCCTGCGCCGCCGCCCTCGCCGTGCTGGAGATCTTCGAGCGTGAGGGGCTGGTCGAGCGCGCTCAGAAGCTCCGCGCAATGGCGATGGAGCGCATGCGGACCTGGCAGGCGAGCCACCTGCTGATCGGCGATGTGCGCGGGCAGGGCGCGATGGTAGCGATGGAACTGGTACGCGACCGCGCGCGCCGCACGCCCGCCAGCGCGGAGGCCGGAGCGCTGCTGGCGGAGGCGCGCAAACGCGGCCTCTTATTGGTCAAGGCAGGGCTGTACGACAATGTGATCCGTCTGCTGATGCCCCTGGTGACGACCGACGAGGAGATGGCGCGCGCCCTCGACATCATCGAAGCGTCGCTGGCGGCTGTCAGCGCGGCGCCGCCGGAGGCGCTGGAGGCCGCGCACTAATCGCGCGCCTCACTCACTGATGGCCGAGGCGCGAAGCGAGCGAATTCAGATGGAGAAGACTGGCTTGAACATGCGGGAGACGCACACTCAGTATGTGGCAGCCAGCTTCACCGCCGGGCTGGAGCCGGTGGCAATCGCAGTCGGATGATCATGGTTAGCGTAAAGCCGCGACCTTATTGAGGTTAGTGGGCGGCGAGGGATTTGAACCCCCGACCCTCTGCGTGTAAAGCAGACGCTCTGCCACTGAGCTAGCCGCCCTGGAATGATTAGGAGCGCGCGAGTCGCTACAATCGCAACAATACGACGTGACGCGCCAGCCTTCGCTGTCTGTGTTCCAGGAGATGCTCCCGGCCAGCGGCGCCAGCGCGTCACACAGCCGCTGGACGTGAATCCAGCGGAGGGTGCCCTCGAGTGGACTCGAACCACCACGCCCTTACGGGCACAGGCCCTCAACCTGCTGCGTATACCATTCCGCCACGAGGGCTCATCGCGCTGGCGGTCACGTCCCAGCGCACAGAGTAGTATATGAAGTCGTGCGCTCCTTGTCAAGAGGAGAAAACTGTTCGTTTGGCGCCTGGCCTTGACAGAGCGCGCTCGCACGATCTATACTGGCTCATACCACGCGGGAGTGGCGCAGTGGTAGCGCAATTGCTTCCCAAGCAATGGGTCGCGGGTTCGAATCCCGTCTCCCGCTCCAGAGGCTCCAGGTATTCCCTGGAGCCTCTTCTTAATTGCTTCTTTCCTCCTCCAACATCTCTATTCACCATTCTCCGCTTTCCTCACCGATGTCGCCGCCGCGTGTCGGACGCACGTGATCCGCGTCTTGAGCTCCCCGTTTTTCGCCAGTCACGCTTGGCGCCCCGACTGCTCACTCTGTGAGAATGTCGCGCTGGTTCGTGATGCGGCTGTAATCACGGCGGCGTACACCGTGAAGGTGGCCATGACAACGCCCATATGCTCCCATGCGAGCCTGGAGAAGGTACTCCGCTACAGGCTTCAGGCATGCAAGCTGGGGAGTCTGGGCGCCTCATCCGGCCCAAGGAGCCTCTCGTCAACGCGAGGAGTAGTCCTGCGCCCCCGAGAGGATCACCCTCAAAGGAGGAGGCAACGTGAAGACCGTTGTAGGGATGTTCGAGAACGCCACAGATGTCAATGATGCGGTCACTGAGCTGATGAAGCAGGGGTTCACCAAACCTGAAATCTCTGTGCTGGCTCGCAAAGAGGTGATCAAGGAAACCGGAGTGGATGTGGTGACCGGAGCCGAGGTTGGCGCGATCACCGGCGGCGTCACTGGAGGCGTCGTTGGCCTGCTACTCGGCCTCAGTGTGATTGCCATACCAGGAGTTGGCTGGGTCATCGCGGGCGCCGAGTTCCTGACGTGGATAGGCGCGACGCTTCTGGGCGCCGCGGCGGGAGCCGTCGGCGGCGGCCTGATCGGCAGCCTCACGGCGCTGGGTCTTCCAGAGCATGAGGCGCATGTCTTCGCCGAAGGGATCAAGCGCGGCAATGTCCTACTCGCCGTGCGGACCGTGGACGAGCGCGCCCAGTTAGCGAGCGACGTGATGCGCCAGTTCCACGGGCTCGATGTGGACGCTCAGCGCATGAAGCTCGAGTCCACTGGCTGGGTTTCGATGGAGGTTTCACCCGAGTCTATGCCAGGGCCATCGTTCGAGGTCTCTCCGGAGTCCGCGCCTGGCCCGTCAGCCTAGCTAGCCTTCCACGTGATCACCCTGAGCGCGGAGCGGCGTTCCACGGTCAGACGCCGCTCCGCGCTCCACCTAGTACGAGCGCTGAATATTGGGTAGGCAAGGAGTGGGTGGATGCGACGAGGCCCACCAGCGTCCAGCGGTCGCACGTCCGTGGCGTCGCGATGGCGCGATGGACACAACGAACAGAACACTCACCCAGAGCGCACGGAAGCGCCACCTAGCGCTACTCCACTTGACGCCGCGCGCCTCATGCGCGAACTGGATACGACGCCGAAAGGTCTGACCAGCGAGGAGGCGCGCCGGAGACTGGCGCGCGACGGCCCAAACACCCCCGGACGGCACAAAGCCGCGACCGCATGGCAGCAAGCGCTGGCCTACGTCTCCAGCCCGATGTTCGTCATCCTCATCATCGCCAGCGCGCTCGCCATCGGCCTGGGCGAGACGATCAACGGCGCGATCATCGCCACGATGGCGATTCTTAGCGTGATCATCAACGCGGTCCAGTCCACCCGGTCCGAGCACGCCGCGATGGCGCTACGCAGCGCCGTTGCGCCTATGGCGAGCGCGCTGCGTGATGGCGAGTGGCGAGAGGTCCACCGTGACACAATCGTGCGGGGCGACATCGTGCGCCTGGCGGCGGGAGACATGACCCCCGCTGACGCGCTGCTGCTCGACGCCCACGACCTGCACATGCAGGAAGCGGCGCTCACTGGCGAGTCGTTCCCCGTCGAGAAGAGCGCGGAGCCTGAAGGCGACCCGCGACGGCCGCTCACCGAGCGGCGCGACATCGTCCTGCTGGGAACCTCGGTCGTCAGCGGCGCCGCAACCGCGCTGGTCTGCGCTACTGGCGACGCGACCGCGCTCGGCGACGTCATCCAGCGGCTTTCCACGCGCGCTCCGGAAACTGAATTCGACCGTGGCATCCGTCGGTTCAGCTACCTCATCATGCGCACGGTCGTCTTCCTGGTGCTTTTCGCACTGGTCGTTACCCTTGCCCGCCAGCATGATCCCTTCGAGGCGCTGCTATTCGCCGTCGCGCTGGCCGTCGGCCTGACGCCTGAGTTCCTGCCGATAATCACTACCGTCACGCTCGGCCAGGGAGCGCAGCGGATGGCCAGGCGTCGCGTCATCGTCAAACACCTCGCCACAATCCAGAACTTCGGCAGCATGGACATCCTCTGCAGCGACAAGACGGGCACGATCACCGCGGGCGACATGCGGCTCCAGCGGTCCGTGGACTGGCAGGGAGAGGACCAGCCGCGCCCGCTCGAGCTCGGCTACCTCAACAGCGCCCTGCAGACCGGCGTCCGCAGCCCGCTGGACGCGGCGATATTGGCGCGCCCACCCGACGACGCGCCCCCACTCGCGTCCTACACCAAAATAGATGAAGCGCCGTTTGACTTCGAGCGCCGCCGTCTCTCGGTCGTCGTCGAGCGTGAGGGGCGCCGCCTCCTGATAACCAAAGGCGCGCCGGAGAGCGTGCTGCCCCAATGTGATTCGTATCTGACGGATGGCGCGCCCGCTCCGTTGAACAAGGAGGCGCGGGCGCGGAGCCAAAGCGTGACGCGCGATCTCAGCGCGCGGGGCTTCCGCCTGCTGGCCGTGGCCTACCGTGAGCCGCCTGACCAGCCCGCTTACACCGCGAAGGATGAAACACAACTGATCCTCGCGGGCTACCTGGCGTTCATTGACCCACCAAAGGAGGACGCGGACGAGACCATCGCGGCGCTCGAGCGCGATGGGGTCGAGATCAAGATCCTGACCGGCGACAACGAGCTTGTGACGGCGTATATCTGCGAGCAGGTCGGCATCAAGCCAGGCCGTATTGTCATGGGAGCCGAGATTGACAAGCTCGATCCGCAGGCGCTGGGCGCGCTCGCGGAGCGGACGACCGTCTTCGCGCGTGTCACGCCGGGGCAGAAAAACCGCATCCTGCTCGCGCTGAAAGCGCGCGGGCATGTCGTGGGCTTCCTTGGCGATGGCGTGAATGACGCCCCATCGCTCCACATGGCCGATGTCGGCATCTCTGTCTCCGAGGCGGTGGATGTCGCCAAGGACGCGGCTGAGATTATCCTGCTGGAGCGCAGCCTCGAAGTACTCCACGCGGGCGTACTGGAGGGCCGCAAGGCGTTCGGCAATGTCATGAAATATCTGCTGATGGCGACCAGCTCGAACTTTGGCAACATGTTCAGCATGGCGGGCGCGACGCTCTTCCTCCCGTTCCTGCCGATGACGCCAACCCAGATCATCCTCAACAACTTCATGTATGACCTCTCGCAGGTGACGATTCCATCCGACGCGGTGGACGAGTCCTATATCCTGAAGCCACGCCACTGGGATCTCACGCTGATCCGCAACTTCATGCTCATCATCGGGCCAATCAGCTCCTTGTACGACTTCCTCACCTTCTTCATCATGCTCTCGGTCTTCCATGCGTCAGAGTCACTGTTTCACACCGGGTGGTTTGTGGAGTCTCTGGCGACGCAGACACTGGTGATCTTCGTTATCCGCACAATGGGCAACCCGCTGAAGAGCCGCCCCAGCGCGCCGCTCGCCATCACCATCACGCTGATCGTGCTCACCGCTATGGCCCTGCCATTTACTCCGCTCGCCCCCGCGCTGGGCTTCACACCCCTCCCGCTGGGCTACTTCCTGTTCCTGATCGCGGCGGTCGTGACATACCTCTGCATGGTTGAGATCGTCAAGCGTCGCTTGATGCGCGAGCGGCCGGTGAGCGGCGCGCCCTCCACGGCGCGGATAGCCTAGCCCAGGCGGGCCACCCATCATGCTGCCGTTCGCCGGGTCGCGGCGCGCCATGATATGCTGCCCGCATGAGTGGCGCGAGGAGCGCGCGGGGAAAGGGTGGCGTCGCCGGTGTACCTCAAGCGACTGGAGCTCCAGGGATTCAAGAGCTTCGCGCCGCGCACCACGCTGGAGTTCAGCCCCG
>DASTKI010000153.1:0-7995 GCA_035716045.1 Ktedonobacterales bacterium | reverse complement strand
GCGACCGCGGTCGCGCCTCCCGATATGGCGCCACCAGATCGTTGCGTATGGCGCTGCTCTGCTGTGTAGACGTGTCCGGTGGCCGTGTTCGCGCCATCCCAGCTCTCGATCGTGCACGCGCGCGCCTCTCCAGGCGCCCGCTTTTCTTGGGCCGGCAGGCTCTCGTTCTCTGGCGCATGCCCATCAGAGCCGTACTCTTCGATCCCACGTCTGTCTGACTGACTCGCGTTTCGCGTTTCGCCGCCGCTGTTGTCGGGCCAGGTCGCTCCTCATCGGGGAGGAGTGTTATAAGCGCCTGGGCGCCGTGCCCCGTCATTGGGGCGGGCCACGGTCGATTGGTACGTCGAGCAGGAGGATTGAGCTCGTATGCGACGTCTTGTCATCGCGTCGTCCACCATCGCCGCCATCCTGGCGGTCGCGGCCAGCGTCTTCGCTTTTGGGGGAGCCCCGCGCGCCGGCGCGACGCCATCCGGAACGGGAACCGAAAGGTCAACCGGGACGTATTATGGCGTGTCGCGGCCTGTCCGCGATCTCCCGTCGTCGGCGACGGCGTTCCACGGGTCGCCTGATCGCCCGCTCCTCAGCCCAGGGCAGGAGGCAGGCCCGCAATTGCCCGATCCGATCACCCAGACGACCACCGGACCGCAGGTCTCGGTGACGAACGGCGTGAACGTCAACGGCATCGGCGACACCAGCAATACGCCCGCCAATCCCTGCAACTGCGCCCCGCCAGATACCAATGGGGCGGTCGGCGGCAACCTCCCCAATGGGACAGCCGGGCAGTACGTGCAGATCGTCAACACAGCCTTCGGTGTCTATAGCAAGAGCACCGGCGCCCTCGTATCTGGCCCGACGGCCATCAACTCGCTGTGGGCCGGCTTTGGCGGCGCCTGCCAGACCAACAACGACGGCGACCCTGTCGTCCAGTACGACCAGCAGGCCAATGTCTGGATCATCACCCAGTTCTCCGTCTCGACCACCCCCTTCCTGCAGTGCGTCGCGGTCTCCACGAGCTCGGACGCGACCGGTACCTACCATCTCTACTCGTTCAACTACGGCAACACAGCGTTCCCAGATTACCCGAAGCTGAGTGTCTGGACGAACGCGTACATGATCACGTTCAACATCTTCAACAACGGCCAGACCTTCGCCGGCCCTTTGGTGTGCGCCTGGGATCGCAGCGCGATGATTAGCGGCACGGCCCCGACGCAACTCTGCCATCAGTTCGGCACCAGCGTGAATAGCATCCTCACCGCCGACATTGACGGCAGCAACCTGCCTGCCGCCGGCGAGGCCGTCCCGGCGCTCAGTCTCGGGTCCAACGCGCTCAACTACTATACCTTCAGCCCCAACTTCACCGCGGGAACGCTCGGCTTCACCGGGCCGGTCAGTATCCCGGTCGCTTCATTCAGCCAGGCGTGTGGCGGTGGCTCCTGCATCACACAGCCTGGCACGAGCAACAAGCTCGACTCGCTGGCCGATCGCCTGATGTATCGTCTGGCCTACCGCAAGTTCAACAATGGCACTGAATCGCTCGTTGTCACCCATTCTGTCCTCGTGAGTGGCAACAAGCACAGCCAGGTGGACGGCGTCCGGTGGTATGAGCTGCGCAATCCGAGCGCCGGCACGCCCACGCTCTTCCAGCAGGGCACGTTCTCGCCCGATTCCAGCAGTCGGTGGATGGGCAGCATCAGCATGGACAAGAGCGGCGACATCGCGCTGGGCTACAGCGTCTCCAGCGGCAGCGTCTTCCCGTCCATCCGCTACACCGGGCGGATCCCGACCGACGCGGCGGGTACGATGGAGGCCGAAAACTCGATCTTCGCTGGCTCGTTCTCGCAGACCGGCACACTGCATCGCTGGGGCGACTACAGCGCGATGCAGATCGACCCAGTGGATGACTGCACCTTCTGGTACACCAACGAGTACCTGCCGGCCAATGGCAGCTTCAACTGGGCCACGCGCATCGCGAGCTTCAAGCTCTCGAACTGCAGTGTGGCGCTCTAATCGCGCACCCGCGCGCAGAGTATTCGGCGTCCGGACCAGATATGGTCCGGCCGCCTCCAACCCAGGGCCTGGGGGCGCGCTCGCGGCTCCCACTGGATACGGAAACCGTTCCTTGATTCGCTATAGCGGGCGATTCGAATACCGACCGCATCGTTGGAGAGAATGTTGGGTGATCCTACACTCCCGGTCCCGGTCAAGAAATGATCTCTACGCCATCCGCCGCCAGCCGGCCATACAGCCTATATCTCATGAGATGAATGACGCACGAAGCGGCTGAGCAGGGCTACAGGGCCAGCGGCGAGCCTACCATGCGATCGGCGATGCCGCCGATCACCGGGAAGGAGGTCATCTGGCCGGTGAATCCGGCGACCATGCCCCAGATCCAGACGATGAACCAGACCAGCGTCAGCGCGCCGTACAGGATAGCCGCGATCACCAGCAGTGTTCCGAAGACCGCCGCTCCGGCGCCTGCCGTCTCTGGGCTGACCGCGCCGGTCGTCGGGTTCACCGCCGCCAGTCCCAGCGCCGCCAGGATCAGCGTCCCGACGATGGCCAGGACGGCGAGGAGCAGCGCCAGCGCCGCTGGAGCGACGCTCAGCGCAAGCGCCTGCGCCGCATGGAAACGCAGGAAGCGGTTGCGCTTCTCGGCGGCGTAGAAGATGATCGGGACGATTACCCAGGCGATGGGTATCGAGAGATAGGCCAGTCCGGCTCCGGCCTGCGGGTCTATGCCGATCGAAGTCGAACCCAAGGTCCGCTCCGGCTGCGATTGCGCGGCCCCCGTCACATCATGCTGGTCCATGGCGCGTTTCCTCCCCGTCCGCGTCGCGCGCTCTAGTCGAGCGCTCTACACCACTGGCGCGGTCACGGTATATACGAGCCGCGCTTCCGCGGGTATTAGCCCGCTCGCGCGAGCCGCCGCGCGTCATGTCCGCGTCACGTCCGCGTCACGAGTCACGGTTCGCTGTCCACGTCCCCGATATCCGCCGCGTAGCCTGCGACCGCCGTCCTGATCGAGGGGTAGATGCGGTCCAGGCCAATCGCGTCCGCCAGCCCGGCGCGCTCCAGCCGCTCGCGCAGCGCGCTCTTGGCGCGGGCGATGGCGAAGACGGCGCCCTGGACGGTCAGGCGCTGGCGTACCTCCTCGAGCGCCTCCAGCGCCGTCGAATCAATGTCGGTGATCGCTTCGGCGTCGAGGATGAACCAGCGCAATGGCGGGTCCAGCTCCTCCGCCAGCGCGAGCACGCGGCTCTTGAAGTAGCTGGCGTTGGCGAAGAAGAGCGGGCCGTCGAAGCGATAGACGAGCAAGCCGGGGGCGCGCTCGCTCTCGGGATAGTCGCCGATGTCATGGTAGCCGTCCAGGCCAGGGATCTTGCCCAGCACGGCGTCATGCGGCCGGACGGCGCGCGCCAGCAGCAGCAGGAATGAGAGCGTCACGGCGATCGCCAGCCCAGGCAGCAGCCCGACGGTGAGCACGCTGAGCGTCGTTACCAGCGCGACGGCGGACTCGCGGCGGCGCAGGTAGTAGAGATGGCGCAGCTCGGCGGCGTCGAGCAGGGGCAGGACGACGGCGATCAGCGCGCCACCCAGCGCCGCCGTGGGGAAGTGGCTCAGCGGGTCTGTCAGGAAGACGAGGATCAGGCTGAGCGTGAGCGCCGCCAGCACGCCCGCCAGCTGCGTCCTGCCGCCCGCCGCCTCGTTGACGGCGGTGCGCGTGCCGCTGCCGCTGACGGGGAAGCCCTGGGTGAGGCCGGCGGCGAGATTGCCCGCGCCCAGGCCGATGAGCTCGCCGCTGGCGTGCACGGTAACGCCCTGGCGCGTGGCGAACGTGCGGGCGTTGAGAATGGTATCGGAGAAGGTGAGGAGCGTGATGCCCAGCGCGCCGGGCAGCATGGCGGCCAGCTCGCCCAGCGAGACCGGCGGAATGCGCGGCGCGGGCAGGCCGGGGGGGATGGCGCCAATCGTGGCGACGCCGCGCGCATCGAGGTGGAAGATGTTGGCGGCTATCGTCGCGCCCACGACGGCGAGCAGGGGCGCTGGGACGCGCGGCGCGACCCGGCGGAGGATGACGATGAGCGCCAGCACACTGGCGCCGATAGCTAGCGAGGGTAGGTTGGTCTCGGGCAGGCGCATGACCAGTTCAGCGATCTGCCGGAAGAAGTCATCACTGGCGATGGGGATGCCGAAGACTTTGCCAAGCTGGCCCGCGATGATCGTGAGCGCCAGGCCAATGACGTAGCCGACCAGGATCGGCTTGGAGAGAAAATCGGCGATGAACCCCAGCCGCGCGAAGCCCGCCGCCAGGCTCATCAGCCCGACCAGCAGCGCCAGGCCCGCCGCCAGCGCCATCGCGTGAGCGGAGTTGGCGCCCGCCAGCGGCAGGATCGCGGCGGCGACCAGCGCGGCGGTGGAGGCGTCTGGGCCGATGATGAGGCGTGGGGAGGAGCCGAAGAGGGCATACGCCACCAGCGGGAGGATGCTGGCGTAGACGCCCGCGATGGGCGGCAGCCCGGCGAGCTGGCCGTAGGCCATGGCGATGGGCAGAATGACGGCGGCGAGTGTGAGGCCCGCGATGAGGTCGTGGCGCAGGTCGGCGCGCCGGTATGCGCGTATCCAGGCGACGCCCGGCACGGCGCGCTCGATGGGCCAGGTGGGCCGGCCCGTCTGGGCGCCGCCTTTGTCTCGCGGAGCGGGATTGGGAGTGTGGTCGTCCGACGTGTTCCCGGCCATCTCATCGCTCCTCGAACGCGGCTTGGGCGCGCATTTGGCGCCATACGTCCGCCCTGATGGGCATGGCTCGCGCGCTCAGCGTAGTCGCGACGCGTGGGGCGTCGTCAAGCGGCGGGTAGGGAGCCGTGGGGCGCGGCCATGAATGGCCGCGCACGGGGACGACCCGGCGGGGACGGCCCTGGCAGGTAAACCCGCGGCTAGGGGCCTGGCGGCCGCGAAGGCCGCCTGCGCCGCCTGGGACGCGGGGGCTGTGAAGTGTGTATCTGGCGCGGGTGTGGCGGCGCGCGGTAAACTTCCATGCGGCGGCTTGCCGCGTGCGTGAGTGGACGGCGGCGCGGAGCCAGGCGGCGGAGGACGGGTCTGGCTGGCGAAGTCAGGGGAGGATTCAGAGCATCATGGGGCATATTCTGCTGCTCACCGAGCAGTCCGCGTATGAGCGCGCCAAGCGCCTGAGCGCGCTGCTCGCCAGCGCCTTTCCTGACCGCGAGGTCGGCGTCGTTCCGGCCAGCGCGGCTGAGCCGCTCGACCGGCGCGAGCGGCTAGGCGAGGTAAGTCTGGTCGTCGCCGATAGCGCCACGCCACTGACCGCTGCCCAGTCCACCGCGCTGGCGAAGTTCACGCGCGATGGCGGCGCGCTGCTGCTGCTGGGCGAGACGGTGGACGCCTGGCGCGACTCTGAGCTTGGCGCGGCGCTGGGACTGCCGGAGGGGCAGCGCGGCCCGGCGACCGAGCTGGTCGTGCGGCTGGCGGGTGAGCATGACATCACCCAGCGGCTCGATCCCTCCTTCGCCGCCGTTGATCGCCTCTACATCCATGACGGGCTGCCAGGGGACGCTATGCCACTGCTGACGACGAGCTGGCGCTTTAGCACAATTCCTGTCGCGTGGCTGCGGCCTGTGGGCGCGGGCGCGGTGGCCGTTGTAACGCTGGGCGCGATAGACGGCGCGCTGGAGCGACCGACGCTGTGGCAGGCGCTCTTCCGCGCCGCGCGCTACCTGACGGGATGGCGCGAGCCCGCTCCGGCGCGCATTGCCATGATCGGCTATGGGGCTATCGGCTACGAGCACGCCAGCGCTATCGCCGCTACGCGGGGCCTGGAGCTGGCGCTGGTCTGCGACCGCAACCCCGCGCGGCTCGACGCCGCCCGCGAGCGCTTTCCCAGCCTGCGCGTCGCCAGCGAGATAGACGAGGTGATCGAGGATGACGCGGTGGACGCGGCGATTGTCGGCGCGCCGCCCAACATCCATGCCAGCCTGGCGCTGCGGCTGCTGCGGGCGGGCAAGAGCGTGATCGTCGAGAAGCCGTTCAGCATCACCACCGCCGAGGCTGATGAGATGATCGCCGAGGCCGAGACGCGCGACCTGACGCTCACCTGCTACCAGAACCGGCGCTGGGACCCGGATTTCCTCGCTATCCAGCGCGCTGTCGAGGAGGGGCGGATCGGCGACCTGTTCCACCTGGAGATGTTCATCGGCGGGTTCGCGCATCCCTGCGACTACTGGCATTCGCATGAGCCGGTGTCGGGCGGCGTGTTCTATGATTGGGGCTCGCACTACCTCGATTGGGCGCTGACGCTGCTACCCGATCAGGTGGCCGACGTGCGCGCGAGCAGCCACAAGCGGGTCTGGCGCGATGTGACCAACGCCGACCAGGCGAGCATCGCCATCCGCTTCCGCGATGGGCGCGAGGTGTCGTTCATCCACTCGGATATCGCCGCCGCGCTGAAGCCGAAGTGGTACGCGCTGGGCACGCGCGGGGCGATCACCGGCCACTGGCGCCACGAGACGGTGACGGCGCGCAAGTGGAACGGCGACCTGATCGAGGAGCGGCTGGCCCCCTCGGAGGCGCTGCCCGCCGTGACGCTCGCGACGCGCGACGCCGCTGGGCTGATCCACGAGGAGCGGCTGCCACTGCCGCCCGCGCCGGAGCGGCCTTTCCATCGCAACCTGGCCGATCACCTGCTGGCGGGTGAGCCGCTGGCGATCAATCCGCGCGCGTCGCGGCGCAACATCGCCGTGATGGAGGCCGCGGCGTGGTCCGCGGCGCATGATAGCGCGGTAGTCCCGATAGACGAGCGCTACGCCTGATACCGGCTGAAGGACGCGCCCCTGAAGGGCCAGCGCACGGTGGTCGGGTGGGACGCGGCCCTGAAGGGCCGGCGCACGGAGCGGGCGCGAGGCTCAGGTCCCTGGTGGACGCCAACAACCCAGCGAAATTGGTGTGATTTCCGCGCTCCGCAAAGGAGGCCCAGCCGGATGAAGGCGCTCACGCCGCCCGTCACGTGGGGCGTGCTCGGCGCGGGGTATATCGCCCGCGTTGCGATGGTCCCGGCGCTGGCGGCGCTGCCTGAGGCGCGGCTGCTGGGCATCGCCAGCCAGAACCCGGCGCGCGCCGCCGCGCTGGCCGCCGCGCATGGCGTCGCGCGCGTCTATGGCGATTACCAGGCGCTGCTCGACGCGCCGGATATCCAGTGCGTCTATATCGCGCTGGCCAACCACCAGCACCGCGAGTGGGTGGAGCGCGCCGCCGCCGCCGGGAAGCATATCCTCTGCGAGAAGCCGCTGGGCCGCGACGTGGCGGAGGCGCAGGCGATGCGCGACATCTGTGAGCGGGCGGGCGTGGCGCTGATGGAGGCGCTGATGTACCGTTTCCACCCGCGTATCGCACGGGCGCTGGAGCTGGTCGCGGCGGGGGCGATTGGCGAGCCGCGCGAGGTGGAGGCGGCGTTCAACTTCCCGCTGGTGGATAGCGCCAACTACCGGCTCGATCCGCTCCTGGGCGGCGGCGCGCTGCTGGATGTCGGCGGCTATTGCGTGAGCGCGGCGCGCATGTTCCTGGGCGCCGAGCCGGTGGCCGTGCGGGCGAGTGGCCGCTACGCGCCGTCGGGCGCCGACCTGGCCGTCTCGGCGCTGCTGGAGCATGCGGGCGGGGGCATGGCGCGCGTCACCTGCGCCTTCGATACGGCGGAGTATCAGCGCGTGACGGTCATCGGCTCCGCCGCCGCGCTGGAGTTGCCCTACGCCTTTACCGCCTGGCATAGCGACGCCGCGCCGATCTTGATCCATCGCGGCAAGAGCGTGGAGACGCGCTCGACGCATACCGCTGACCCATACGGGCTGATGGCCGCCGCGTTCGGGCGCGCGGTCGCGGCGGGCGCGCCCGTCCCCTATAGCCTGGATGAGACGCTGGCGACGGCGCGGGCGCTCGACGCGCTGGCCGCCGCCGCACGGTCGGGCGAGCGGGTGGGGGTGGCGGAGG
>DASTKI010000152.1:0-35523 GCA_035716045.1 Ktedonobacterales bacterium | reverse complement strand
ACGAACCTCCCGCGCTTCCCACCATCGGGCCGCGCGGGAGCCAGGCTGGGCGCGCATCGGGCGAGAGGCGGGCGGCGTATGGCTGGCGAGCGCGGCGGGGACCAGCGCGCGGGCGACCCTATCGCCTGGGACTGGGTGGCGGAGCTCTACGACACGTATGTGACCACCACCCTTGACCTGCCATTCTATCTGGGGCAGGCCAGCGGACTCACGGGCGAGGCGCTGGAGCTGATGTGCGGCACGGGCCGCGTCTCGATCCCGCTGGCGGAGGTGGGTGTTCGCCTGACGTGCGTGGACGCCTCGGCGGGCATGCTCGCGCGCCTACGCCAGAAGCTGGCGCGGCGCCCGGCGGCGGCCCGCAATATCACGGTCATTCAGACCGACGTGCGCGACCTGGCGCTGGACCGCCAGTTCAACCTCATCCTGCTGCCCTTCCACTCCTTCTCTGAGCTAACGGCGGAGGAGGACCAGCGGCGCGTCCTGGCCAATGTCGCGGGCCTGCTGCGGGCCGGTGGACGCTTCATCTGCCCGCTGCACAACCCGCCCGTCCGCCACACCACGCTAGATGGTCTGCCGCGCCTGGTGGGTCGCTTCCCCCTGGGCGCGGGACAGCTCCATATCTGGTCGGCCGCCAGCTATGACCCCGCGACGCGGATAGCCGATGGGGCGCAGTATTACGAGGAGTATGACGCGGCCGGGACGATGCTGCACAAGCGTCAGCTCCCCATCCGCTTCGCCCTACTCGGCCACGAGCAGTTCGAGGCGATGGCGCTGGACGTTGGCCTGCGCGTTGCGGCGCTCTACGGCGACTACGCTCACGCGCCCTTCGAGCCGGAGAGCAGCCCTTTCCAGGTCTGGATCCTGACCAAGTGAGGTCGTCATGTCGCCAATGACCGCCTGGGCGAATTTCTATGTGATCGTGGGCTCTTCGGCTGGGGCGCTGACGGGGCTGACGTTTGTCGTTGTCACGCTGATGCCAGGACGGCGCATGCAGGGGGCGAGCTGGGGTATGGCGGCGTTTACCACGCCGACGGTCGCGCATTTTGGCGCCGCGCTGCTCGGAGCGGCGATCCTCAGCGCGCCGTGGCCGGCGCTCTGGCAGGCCGCGCTCCTGCTCGGCCTGTGCGGAGCCAGCGGGATTGCGTATTGCGCGGTCATCGCCCGTCGCATGCGCCGCCAGGTCAGCTATCAGCCGCTAGTGGAAGACTGGCTGTGGTTTGCGGTCGTTCCATTGGTCGCGTATGCCACGCTGCTCCTCATGGCGCTCCTACTGCCAAGCAATCCGACACCGGCGCTCTTCGGCTTCGGCGCGACGCTGCTCCTGCTGCTGTTCACGGGCATCCGCAACGCCTGGGACCTCGTGACCTTCATCGCGATCGAAGGCGCTGACCACCAGGACGGACCGGACGAACCGGACGGATCGGACGAGCAGGCCAGGGACGGCGGACAGCCGGAGAAGGAGGAGGCGAAGCACGAAGGGCCTGCCTGACGCAGAGATGGAAATCGCAGGCGTCGCGATACCTTCACCGGACAATCAGCTCGTAGCGCAGCAACCAGGCAGTCGTGAGCGCACAACGAGTCACACACCATCACCCTAGAGAACGAACGGAGAACGACATGAGAATCACGAAGAATTCCCTGGCGACCAACGCCGGGCCGAGCGACTGGTTCACCGGCGCGGTCTATCTCGATACGGTCGCGACGCCGTCCGCTGGCACGCGCCTGTCGGCGATCAACGTTCACTTTACGCCGGGCGCGCGAACCGCGTGGCACACCCATCCCCACGGCCAGACCATCTACGTCACCGAGGGCTCCGGCCTCTGCCAGCGACGCGGCGGGCCGGTCGAAGTCATCCGCCCCGGCGACCGCGTGTTCTTCGAGCCGGGAGAGGAGCACTGGCACGGCGCCGCCCCCGATCGCTTCATGACCCACCTGGCGATGCTCGAGGTTGATGACCAGGGCAACAACGCGACCTGGCTCGAACATGTTACCGACGAGGAGTACGGCCAGCAACCTGGATGATCGCTGAGGCCCACGGCGCGACGCCCGCCCGACGCGCAGCGCCGCTAGGGTCTGGCCGGACTGACTCCTGCCTCTCCGGCCAGACCCTTGATGGCGATCTCCTTAGACGGCGATGTCCTTGCGGACGAAGCGCATCATCGCCAGCGCCAGCGCCACGGCGCCGACCGCTATCACGAGCAGCGTATCGCCCACGGGAAGGCCATGCAGCAGCGGCGTGCCGTAGTAGTAGAAGGCGGACAACCGCTGCGCCCACTCCGGCCATTTCAGGTCTGGCCCGATGTAGGAGATGAAGAACCAGATCACCAGAAGGAAGCTCAGCAGCCCGGTGTCTATCACCGTGCCGACCCAGCCTGAGAAGAGGTAGCCCAGCGCGGCCACCAGCAAGCCCATCGGGATCAGCGAGAGCGTCGCCGCCGCCACGTGCCCACCATCCAGCGCGAAGCCGCTGACCGCCGCTGCGATCTCCGTCGCCGCCAGCGTTAGGACGCTGATAGCCACCGTTCCAGTAGTCAGCGCGGCGAAGCGCGCCAGCAGCAATGTCAGACGCGACTGCGGCGTCGCCAGCACGAGTTCATGCCGGCCATTCTCCTCATCTGAGGACCACCGGCTCGCCTGCGTGACCGCATACGCCATCAAGAGCAGCGGCAAGAAAGCGAACATCGCGCTCAGAAAGGTGGCATTGGTCACGGCGTCGCCGCCGCCCAACGACGTGACGAAGCCTTTGATGAACGGAGAATTCGCCGCGAACGAGGCGAGTGAGCTCTCGATTTGCCTGACGATCACGACCATCCAGGCGCTAAACAGAACGAAGCCGAGCGCCCACCAGAACGTGGGGAGCAGGATTACGCTCAGGCTGCGGGCGTAGATCGAGCGTAGCGACCAATCGTTCACCGGCAGCGCGGCCTCCGGTCGCGCCGCGCGCTCCGGCAGGCGCAGCCACGCAGGCAGCAGCGTCGCCAACCCGCCAATGTCACGCCAGGTGAAGATCCAGACCGCGACGCCGCTCAACAGAACGCTGAGGGCAAGCATCACAAGCATCGCGCCAGGATTGGCGCCGTAGCTGGTAATGAGCGGCTTGCTCAGGTTGTAATAGTAGACTGGAGACAAGCGCGAGAGCCATTCCGCTTCTGGAAAGACCCGGTGGACCATATCCAGCGTGATGAACAGCGCCAGCAATCCGCCGGTAACTCCCGCTGCCGCGCCCCGATCCTCGGTGAATTGAGAGATGAATAGCGCAATCGAGCCGAAGACGCCACAGATCAGCGTGAGGTTCAGGCCGTAGAGCAGCGCGTCGCCGAGGCTGAAGTCGGCATTGACCGAGACGCCGCCGCCATAGGTCAGCAGCCCGATCAGCAGGCCCATGCCCAGCAACGCCGTCCACATCGCCGCCAGCTTCTCCAGCGCGACGCGCGAGCGGCTGGCTGGAAGCGAGAGCAGCGCGTCCATCGAGCCGCGCTCCTCTTCGCCGCGCAGCATGCGCGCGCCCACGAGCAGCGGCCAGATCGCGATCAGCAGAATCGTGAACCCGACTTTGTAGGTCACGTAGCCGCCGGGGGTGTATATCTTGATTCCCTCGGCCAGCCAGGAGAACTCCCGGATGAGTTGGCTGATCTGGGCCTCGTTCTTCGCCGTGAGGCCTAGCGACGGGAAGATCGAGAGTGTCGCGTATACCAGCAGCCCCATCCCGACGCCCCAGCCCAGAATGGCGATGCGGTAATCACGCAGAGTCTTGAGATAGACGTTACTGAGCCACATGCTGGGCCTCCTTCACGGCCAGCCCGTCGCCTTCGTAGTAACGCAGGAAGATCTCTTCCAGGCTGGGCTCATGGCTGGTTAGGGAGACGACTGGATACTGGGCCGCCGTCTTGACGATGGCGTCCTGGCCGCCCGATACGGTCAGGCGCAGCGTGTGCCCATCGGCCAGCGCCTCCACCTTCTCCACGCCCGGCAGAGTCTTGAACGCATCAGCCGGCGCGCCACCGGCGAAGGTGAGCGTGATCTCGTGCCGCTTGATGTCTTTCAGCTCGGTCACGCCACCCACACGCGCCAGCCGCCCTTCGCGGATAATGCCCACGCGCTCGCAGGTCTGCTCGACCTCCGACATGATGTGCGAGGAGAGGAAGACGGTGCGGCCTTCGCCGCGCGCCTCGGCCACCATGCGCGTGAACTCTTGCTGATTCAGCGGGTCCAGGCCATTGGTCGGCTCATCCAGGATCAGCAGCCGCGGGCGATGCATGAAGGCTTGAATCAGGCCGATCTTGCGCTTGTTGCCGCTGGAATACTGCCGGAACTTGCGCGTAGGGTCCAACTCCAGCCGCTCGATGAGGCCCTTGAGATAGGCCTGATCAACGCCGCCGCGCAGGTGGCCGAAGTACTCCAGAATCTGCCCGCCGGTCAGGCCGGGATCCAGTGAAAGCTCGCCGGGCAGGTAGCCGACCAGCCGCTTGATCTCGACGGACTTGTCCCAGCAGTCCATCCCGGCGATGCGCGCCGTTCCCCCGTCAGCCTTCAGCAGCGCCATCAGGGTGCGGATGGTGGTCGTCTTGCCCGCGCCATTGGGGCCCAGGAAGCCAAAGACCTCACCCTCTTCCACCTGGAAGGACACGTCGGTAATGCCGCGCTTGCTCCCGTAGCGCTTGGTCAGGTTCTCGACTTCGATGATTGCGGTCATGCTACTTACGCTTTCCCTTCGATTCACGGGGTCCCGTGATGCTCTGAACGTTTTCGAGCATTTCGGCCAGGAGTCGCTTGCCAGCTTCGCTTTCGCTGGGGGCCCGTTCAGGCTCGAGCCAGCGGCGCAGCAGATCGCTGACCGCCTCTCCAAGCTGCTCTATCGAGGGCCTGCGCTCCTGGCCGATGAGATCAGGCGGGTTGATGATGCCGATCTTCAGGGCGGTCATCAGAAATGTGATGACCGAAGCGGGAATGTCCGCGCGGATCAGCCCCACGCGTTGAAGGTGGACAACATACTCCTCACCGTTGCCGACGAGCCGGTCGCGCTCTTGCTGGTCGAGACCGCGGATCAGCCCCTGGAGGATATCTGGCTGGCCTGTCATGATGGCCGCCATCAGCGGGTTGTCGAGAGCGGCGAGCATCCCATGCATCCACAGGCGATGCAGCAACCCGCCCTCAGGATCGGCGGCGACTCGCCGCATGATGTCCTCGCTGAGCAATCGCTCGGCGCGCCAGACGGCGGCGCGAAACAGCTCATTCTTGTCCCTCCAGTGCAGGTAGATCGTGCCTTTGCCTACACCGGCCTCGCGGGCCACGTCATCAATCGTCGTCTTGCGATAGCCCCAGCGCACGAGCAGTGAGGTGGCTGCGTCCAGGATGCGCTCCTCGCGCTGCTGGCGCTCGTCGGGGCGGCGCTCCTGGGCCGGCGCGCCAGCCTCAAGCTGGCTCTGGTCCGCCCGCTCCTGGCTTCCATTCGTGTCCACAGCGTGAATCACTGGGCGCTGGCCGGGCGGCGCTTTCCCGGTTCGCGGTCGTTTGGCGGTCTTATCGCGTATCGTCATCTGTTCCTTGCTTTCCTGGTCTCTGCCGCCGTCGCTCGCGTGACCGCGTGACCGAATGACCAAATCAACAAATCTGGTCATAGAGTAAGTCGTCGCACGGCGAGAGTCAAGAGCAAGATGCGACATCGTCGCGCGCGTACCCCTTAATGCTGACCTGCCGCTTCCTTGCGCTCCGCTCACTTTGCGGCGGCCGCCCTCCGATGCTAGACTACACAGGGAGACTGGGCGGCCGGGCCGCATGCGGGCCGAGCGCGAATAGCGCGTATGCCGCGGCGCTCCATGTGGCTATTTTCGCGCCTTCACCAGCGAGAAGTCAGCCCCAATCGGATCGGATGGACTTCGCGGCGTGGGCGGGTTCCCGGAGAGGATTCAGCATGTCAGAGACGACACTCAACGACCGCGATGTGGTCGTGCTTGGCGGCGCGCGCACGCCGTTTGGAACGTTCATGGGCTCGCTCAGGGATGTGACGGCCACCGACCTGGGCGTCACCGCCGCGCGCGAGGCGCTGGGGCGCTCAGGTGTAGACCCCAAAGAGGTAGACCAGGTCTTCTTTGGCAACGTCATGCAGACCAGCAAAGACGCCATCTACCTCGCCCGCCACGTCGCCCTCAAAGCCGGCGTCCCCATCGAGACGCCAGCGCTGACGCTCAATCGCCTCTGCGGCTCCGGCCTCCAGGCGGTCGTCTCTGGCGCGCAGGCGCTGCTGCTGGGTGAGGCGACCTTCGCGCTGGTGGGCGGCGCGGAGAACATGACCCAGGCGCCCTTCGTCATTCGCGGCGCGCGCACCGGCCTCAACCTGGGCGAGCACAAGCTCGAAGACTACCTCTGGGAGGGGCTGGTGGATTCGTACTGTGGCTGCGGCATGGCGATCACCGCCGAGAACCTCGCCCAGCAGTACAGCCTGACCCGCGAGGAGATTGACGCCTATGCCCTGCGCAGCCAGCAGACGGCGCGCACCGCCCAGGAGCGCGGCTGGCTCGCCGAAGAGATCGTTCCCGTCGAGGTCAAGGACCGCAAGGGCCGCGTGACTCAGATCACCCAGGACGAGGGCATACGCGAGACTTCGATGGAGGCGCTAGCCAAGCTCCCGGCCCGCTTCCGCGAGGGCGGTGTCGTGACCGCCGGCAACGCCAGTGGCATCAACGACGCGGGCGCGGCGCTCGTCCTCACCACGGCTGGCGTCGCCCGCGAGCGCGGGCTGAAGCCGCTGGCGCGCGTCGTCTCGTGGGGTATCGTCGGCGTCGAGCCGACCATCATGGGCATTGGCCCCGCCCCGGCCATCCGCCAGGCGCTCAAGCGCGCCGACCTTACCGTCGGCCAGCTCGACCGCGTAGAGGTCAACGAGGCGTTCGCCGCGCAGTATCTGGCCGTGGAGAAGGAGCTGGGCCTCGACCGCGACAAGACCAACGTCAACGGCGGCGCCATCTCGCTCGGCCACCCACTGGCGGCCAGCGGCGCGCGCCTGGCGATCACGCTGATCCACGAGCTGCGCCGCAACAACCTGCGCTACGGCGCCGCCTCGCTGTGCATCGGCGGCGGCCAGGGCATCGCCGCCATCTTCGAGGCGCTGGCGTAGGTCTCCATCACATATGTCCTCCCATTGCTTGCGGCGCCGTGAGCAATGGGAGTGGTTGGTATCGTGAAGGAGCGTCCCGATGGGTCGGTTGGATCGCGAGGTGTGGCGGCGGGAGCGGCGCCTATGGAACGAGGTCCAGATGGACACGATCTACGCCCGGCAGTATGACGAGCGCTGGGGCGCCTCCATCAGCGACGCGCACCACGAGATGCTCGGCCGGTTTCTCGGCCACTGCCCGCCGCACGCGCGGATACTCGACGCCGCCTGCGGCACAGGCAAATACTGGCCGCTGCTGCTGGAGCGCGGCTGCTCGGTGGTGGGAACCGAACAATCGGCGCGCATGCTCGCCGTCGCGCATGAGAAGCATCCCGATGTCGCGGTGGAGCATGTGGGCCTTCAGGAAATGAGCTTCACCGACGCCTTCGATGGCGTGATCTGCATGGACGCGATGGAGTTCGTGTTTCCTGAGGACTGGCCGCTGGTACTGGGGCGCTTCGCGTCAGCGCTCTATCCCCAGGGCCACCTCTACATCACGGTTGAGGTAGAGTCGGACGAGGAGCTGCGCATCGCGTACGAGGCGGGGCAGCGGCTTGACCTGCCGCTGGTCTACGGCGAATACGCCCACCATGGCGGCTACCACTACTATCCGACCGATGAGCAGGCGCAGGCATGGCTGGCCGAGGCCGGGTTTACCGTCCTGGAGACATCCGAAGGCGACGGCTACCGGCATTATCTGGCGCGCCTGTAAACCGTTCGTTGTGGCGCAAGTCATATCAGATGGCGGGGGGAGTCGCGGCCATGAATGGCCGGCGCGCGGGGCGATGGCGGGGCCCGGGCCCGCGCGGGCGCCAACAACCCGAGCGAAATGGGCATGAGAGGGATGGCGCGTGGCGCGCATCGTCGTAAGCTCGGTTGGCTCGCTGGGTGACCTGCATCCGTTCATTGCGCTGGCGCGGGGGCTGCGCGCGCGTGGACATGAGGTGACATTCGCCGTCGAGCGCGGGTTCGTGGAGCGGCTGCGGGCGGAGGGGTTCGAGACGGCGCCGCTGGCGAGCGATATCAGCGCGCTGCCCGCGCCGCTGGCGCGCCAGCTGGTCACGGGTAGCGATCCGTTCGCCGCGCTGCGCGTCATCGCCCGCGACTATCAGGGGCCTAGCCTGGCAGCGAACATCCGCCTGCTGCGCGAGACATGCGCGGGCGCGGACCTGTTGATCGCCTCGGCGGGCCAGATCGCCGCGTCGGCGGTGGCCGAGCTGACCGGCGTGCGCTGGGTGACGGTGGCGCTGTCGCCCACCATTCCCAGCGCGTACGTCCCGCCGTCGCCTGAGCTGGCGCGGCTGCGCGGGCCACTGGCGCGGCTGGCGAATGGTGCGGCGTGGAGGCTTGGGGCGCTCGCCGTCGCGTGCGCCAGCGACGGGCCGCTGAACGCCGGGCGGGCGGCGGTGGGCCTGCCGCCGCGCAAGCGGCTCCTGCAAGACGGCAATCTCTCCCCGCTGCTGACCGCCGTGGCCTGGTCGCCCGCCTGCTTCCCGCGTCCGGCGGACTGGCCAGCACATGTAGCGGTTACGGGCTTCTTGCTCTGGGATGAACCGGAGGGGTGGCGGGAGCCGGAGGCGCTGACGGCCTTTCTCGATGACAAGACAGGCGGACCGGTGGTCGCCGTCTCGTCCGGCTCGATGGGCGGCGATGTCGGCGACGCCTTCGCGCCGTTCTTCCGCGCCACCATCGCGGCGATCCATGCGGCGGGCGCGCGGGCGCTGGTGATCGGCGCGGGCGCCGGGGCTCCGTGGGCGTCCGCGGACGGGGACAGCGCGACGCTGAGCGTGGACTATGCGCCGTTCTCGCGGGTCTATCCACGCTGCACGGCGGTCATCCATCATGGCGGCGCGGGCACACTCGCGCAGAGCCTGCGCGCGGGCGTCCCGACGCTGGTGGCGCCATGGGGCGCAGACCAGTTCTTCCACGGCGCGCTCATCGAGCGGCTCGGCGTTGGGCGAGTCGTCACACGCAGGCAGTATACTATTCAGGCGCGCGACGCGCTGGTCGCGCTGCTCACGCAGGCGCGCTATCGCGAGCGGGCCAGGACGCTGGCAGAGCGGATCGCGGATGAGGATGGCGTCGCGCGGCTGTGCGAGCGGGTGGAGTGGGCGCTTACCCAATCATCCGCCACGCGCACGATCACGACGCCCGCTGGCTAACAGCGCGCGTCGCGCAAGGAGGATGGCATGCGGCTGTTTCGGTTCGACATGGACGCTGGGCGCGCCATCCACCAGTTCGGCAGCGTGGGACTGACGATCACGCCGGTCGCGCGCATGGCGGGAAGCGGACAGGCGGTCGCGATGTGGATCGCGCCGGGCGGCCATGTCGGCGCGCATGACGCCGTCGGGCCGCAGCTGTTCCTCGTCATTCACGGCGCTGGCTGGGTCGAGGGCGCTGATGGCGCGCGGGTCTCCATCCGCGCGGGACAGGCGGCATATTGGGAGGACGGCGAGCGTCATTCGGCGGGCTCGCCCGGTGGCATGGGCGCGCTCGTCATTGAAGACCTTGCGCTCGACCTCGCCATGCTCAAGCCACTCGACCCCAGCGAAGATGGCGCGCCCGCGTGAGGCGCGCGGAGCGAACGACACGTATTGGAGACAACTATGGCGATGATCTCGGCGATGATCGGCTCCGCGCGCTTCCACTTCCGCGCGGCCGGCGTCTGGCTCGTGGATGGTCATGTGCTGCTCCAGGGCGACACCCGCGCGGACTACTGGGCGCTGCCTGGCGGGCGCGTTGAGATCATGGAGTCCGCGGAGGACGCGTTGCGCCGCGAACTCCAGGAGGAGCTGGAGATAGGCGACGACACGCATGTCGAGCGCCTGCTCTGGATCACCCAGAACTTCTTCTACTGGCCGGAACTGGGCGGCGACCAGCATGAGCTAGGGCTGTATTTCATCGTGCGCCCCGGCCCTGGCGCTCTCGCGCGCTATGCCGACCTGACCCGCGTCTATCCCTGCGCCGAACCTGATTCCACCATCACCTTTCGCTGGTTCCCATTAGCGGAGCTGGCCGGCGTCATCCGCCCCACATTCCTCGCGAGCGCGTTGCGCGACCTGCCCGAACACCCCACGATCATCACCCATCAGGACCACTGAGCGGCGGGGCGATGGGAGTAGCGGGCCTGTGTACCCCGCGGGCGTCGCCCCATGCGTTACATTGATGGGCGCCTGGCTCTGTCGAAGGTGTAGAGCAGCGCGGAATGGATCGCTCATCGGGAGGACTGTGCGCATGAGGTCAGGGAAGTCGTGGGGTCGCGGGGGTACGCGCGCGGCAGGGCTGGCGCTCGCATGCGCGCTGGCGCTTGTCCTCGCGCTGCCGGGCGTGGCGGGAACCGCGCTGGCTGCCCCGACCAGCGCCGCCGCGCGGGCTGACACGCCCGCGCACCCGCCGCTCAACGTCGCCTACGCGCGCGTCGCGGTCGTGCGGGTGCTGACTTCCTACTACGGCGCCACCTCCGGCGCTGGCCTCATTCCCGCGCTCAACCAGTGCGCCGGGACGGGCGTGATCGTCGGCGCGACCGGCTCTAACCTCAACTCCTTCACTTACGTCCTGCTGCCGACCGCACTGGTCAACCCCATCAATCCCTGTCAGGGCGTGAAGACCACGTTCACGCAATTCAACGGGACTCCTCGAAGCTGGGGCATCATCAGGATTCAGGTTCTGCTCGACGCCGCCTATACTGGGACCGGCTCGCAGCACATGGGCAGCGTCACCTACACCATTGACCCCGCCCAGATACACACCACCGGAACGGCGTCTGGCCCGAAACTGCTGGCGCTACCGCTCTCCATCCCCAGCGGCTCGCCTACGCACGACCTGCCCGTCCTGCAAACGCCCCAGGCCTCCGATGCGCCTCCCGACCCCTCCACCGCCACCTTCATTGACCTGACCGGCCAGGATGGCGGCGCGCTCAATCGCGACTCGTTGCTCAAGAGCGAGAGCGCCTCCAAGCTCTACCCGGCAGCCTTCCCCGCCAGTCAGGTATTTACCCAGGCCGCGCCCGCGTCCACAGCGACCGCCGCGCCTGCCGCCACCGGCTCCCCGTCCGCCAAGCCCACCGCGGCGCCCAGACCCAAGTCCACCGCGACGCCGCAGCCCACCGCGCTCGCCACGCAGCTTTCGCTCGGCGCGGTCGAGGTAGACGGCAATGGGCGGCTGATCGGCATGATCGGCCCGGACGATCAGGGCAACCACATCCTTTACGGCGTCAGCGCGATCAACGCTGCCATAGGCGGCGTCACCGGCAAGCCCGGCCCGCTGATGACCCAGTGGAGTCAGGGCCTCGTCGACTTCTACGCCAACCCGCCAAAATATGGGTCCGCGCATACCGCCTTCGCGCAACTGCTCCAGTCGTATCCAGACTTCGCGGGCGCCCAGCCGTGGGCCGACGCCGCCGCCCAGCAGAGCGACTCCATCCCCGCGCTCACCGGCTCGCAAGGCGGCTCTGGGCCGCCGACAGGCCCAGGTGTGGTTGTATCGGGTAAGTCGCCGCTCCTGTTCGTTGGCGGCGCCGCGGTCGCCGTCCTGCTTGGCCTGATTGGCGTCATGGTGTTGTTCGCGCGCCAGCGGCGCGGGCGGCGCGCCGCGCCCGCCTTCTCCCGGGCCGATGAAGCGATGCTCGACCTGCTGCCGCCTGACATGGCGCTCGATGATGTACCCGACCAGCCGACGATTCCGATATCAACGGTGGGCGCCGCCCTCCACGGCCCGGCGGGCGGCGTCGCCACCCCGGCCAGAAGCGTGGCGATAGACGAGCTGGCCACCGCGCGCGTCAGCGCCATCCCGCGCGTGACCACCGCGCCGCGCGCGCTCTCGATCCTCACGCCGCGCTCCGCCGGCCTGATCCATCCCGGCGTCAAGCGCGCAAGCGAGCCCAACCAGGACAACATCTTCGCCCTGGAGGGCATCCGCCAGGAGGTCGGGCGGCTGCAGCCCTTCGGCCTCTTCATCGTCGCCGATGGCATGGGCGGCCACCTCAATGGCCAGCTTGCCAGCCGCATGGCGATCGAGACCATCGCCCGCTCGGTCGTGCGCGCGCTCACTTCCGCGCAGCGCATCGAGCCCGCCATGCCTCGCGACCTGCTCGCCGAGAGCGTGCGGAGCGCGCACCTGGAGATCCAGCGCCGCAACCGCGAGAACGCGGGCGACATGGGCTCGACCGTCACCGCCGCGCTTTTGGTGGACGACCACGCCTACGTCATCAACGTCGGCGACAGCCGCACCTACCTTCTCAACCCCGATAGCGGCCTGAAGCAGATCACCACCGATCACTCGATCGTCGCCAGCCTCGCCGCTTCTGGCGTCATCAAGCCCGAAGACATCTACATCCACCCTCGACGCAATCAGATCTATCGCAGCCTGGGCGGCGAAGACGAGCAGATTGAGGTGGACGCCTTCGAGCAGGAATTGCAGGCGGGTGATAGGCTGCTGCTCTGCAGCGACGGCCTGTGGGAGATGGTGCGCGACCCGCAGATCGCCAACATCCTGCGCGGCGCCGTTGACCCCGCGCAGGCGGTCGAGCTGCTGGTACGCGAGGCCAACGCCAATGGCGGTGAAGACAATATTGGCGTGGTCGTCGCCCGCATGATCGAAGGCCTGCCCCCCGGCGCCGCGCCCGGCATGCGCATGGTCGCTGGCCCGACCGATTCCGACCAGACCGGGGGCGGAGGAGAATAAGCCCATGCGCGCGCCGTCCGCGCCGGGGCCAAGCGACAGAGGTGTGATTCTTGACCGCATCCGATGCGTCCAATGTGAAAGACCGCGCGCGTGAGCGCCTCGACGGCGAGCGGGACGCGCTTGTCGCGCTCAGCCACCGCATCCACGCCCACCCAGAACTCGCCTACGAGGAGGAGCGAGCCGCCACCTGGCTCGCCGAATACCTGACCGGAGCGGGTTTCACCGTCGAAGCGGGAATCTGTGACATCCCCACCGCCTTCGTCGCTCGCGCTGGCTCGGGGCCGCTGCGCATCGCCATCTGCGCCGAGTACGACGCGCTGCCGGGCATCGGCCACGCCTGCGGCCACAACCTGATCGCGGCGATGGCGGCGGGCGCGGGCGTCGCGGCGGCGCACGTCGCCGATGAGGTCGGGCTGACCGTCACCGTCATCGGCTGCCCCGCTGAGGAGGCTGGCAACGCGGGCGGTAAGATCCTGCTGCTGGAGCGCGGCGCCTTCGATGACGCGCACGCGGCGATGATGGTCCACCCGGCGCCAGTGGATATCGCCCGCCCGAAGATGATCGCCGCCACGATGTTCGAGGCGCGCTACACTGGCAAAGAGGCGCACGCCGCCGCCTTCCCGGAGCTGGGAATCAACGCCGCCGACGCGCTCACCATCGCCCAAACCGCCATCGGCCTGCTGCGCCAGAGCATCCGCCCCACCGACCGCATCCATGGCATCATCACCCATGGCGGCGACGCGCCCAACGTCATCCCCGCCCACACCGTCGCTAGCTACATCGTCCGCTCGGAAACGCTCGATGAGCTGCGCGAGCTGATGCCGCGCGTCGTTCGCTGCTTCGAGGCCGGCGCGCTGGCCACGGGCGCGCAGCTGGAGATCACCGGCGGCGACAAGCCCTATGCGCAGGTGCGCCACCATGCCGAGCTGGCCGCGAGCTACGAGCGCAACGCCATCGCCCTAGGCCGGAGCTTCCTCGACGCGCCCTCCTCCGCCTCCACCGATATGGGCAACGTCTCGCTCGCCATCCCTTCGATCCATCCCGCCATCGGCGTCAATTCGCTGCCCGCCGTCAACCATCAGCCAGAGTTCGCCGCGGCATGCGTCACCGCCGACGCGGATCAGGCGCTCTACGATGGCGCGATAGCGATGGCCTGGACCGCCATTGACCTCGCGCTGAATGAGCCTCTGCGCGACCAACTCATCGCCACGCGGGCGCAGATCCCCATTCATGCGCGCCGCCCCTTGTGATCGAGACCCCGCGCACAGCTGCCGCGCATCGAGAGATGGAGTGGAGCCAGTCAAAACGTTGACATAACCCCGGCACAAGCGCATACTGCCTACATAGCGCGGACCGCTGGTAGACGCCGTGTGCGGAACGTGGGGAGTGGGTCTGGTCTACCATGCGCTGCGCGAGCGCCCTCCGCAGGAGTGTAGGCTGAAGAGCGGCGCGGCCAGGTCAGCCCGCGAAGGAGGCATGGTATGGCGCGCCATGACCGTGACAGATCTCAGCCCGGTGAGGAGTCCACTCCGACCTACTCAACTGCGGGGACGCGAGCGGAGCCCGCTATGCGGCAAACGGGCGCTCCTAAGAGCGGTGATGGGCTTGACTTCCAGGCGATCGTCGAGTTGGCTCCTGATGCGCTCATCCTCATCAACAGCAGTGGTCGCATCCTCCTGGTCAACCGTCAGACGGAACTGCTGTTCGGCCACGACCGTGCCGACCTGCTTGGTAGCCCAGTTGAGGTCCTGATACCCGAGCGCTTCTATAGCGCGCATGTCCACCGCCGCGCCGGCTACGCCGCGACTCCGCGCGCCCGCGCGATGGGGAGCGGGCTCCAGCTCTTTGGCCGCCGCAAGGACGGCGGCGAGTTTCCCGCTGAGGTCAGCCTCAGCCCGCTCGATGCTAGTACCACCGATGGCAAGCCGCTGATCATCGCCACCGTGCGCGACCTCAGCGATCTGCGGCGCAGCGAGGCGGCGCACGTGGCGTTGGAGGCTGCCAATCAGGAGTTGCGCCAGCTCCTGGCGCTGACCGATACGGCGCTGTCGAGTCTAGCGCTGGACGACTTGCTGCGTGAGTTGTTGGAGCGGGCGCGGGCGGTGATGGCTGTGGATGACATCGCCGTCCTGCTGCTTGATGAGAGCGGGCAAGAGCTTCGCATGCGCGCGGAGCGCGGCCCAGCTGAGGCGCTCCCAAGACGGACGCGCTTTCCGATCGGCCAGGGGGTCGCCGGGCGCATCGCCGCGACGCGCGCGCCGCTCATCGTGGATGATCTCTTCACCTTCCCGGTGGCGAACCCGCCCCTGCGCGAGCGGCTGCGCTCGGCGGTCGGCGTGCCGCTGCTGGCTGGTGAGCGCCTGCTGGGCGTCTTACTGGCGGGCAGCGCCAGCCTTCGTCCCTTCAGCGACCAGGATGTTCGCCTGATGGAGCTGCTCGGCGAGCGTGTCGCGCTGGCGATTGATCGGGCGCAGCTCTATGAGTCGGCGCTCGTGGCGCACACCGAAGCCGAGCGCGAGCGGGCGCGCTGGCAGGCGGCGATGGATAGCGCGCCCGCGTTCGTCATCACCTGCGACGCCGACTTGCGCCTCACCTACTTCAATCCCGCCTTCGAGCGCCTGCTGGGCGCGCGGGCCGATCTGTCCGCGCCGGCCGAGGAGCGCCCCGCGCGGTTCGGTCTCTTTCTGCCCGATGGATCAGGCCCTATCTCTTCCGACCAGGCGCCGCTCACCCGCGTACTGCGCGAGCAGCGCGTCATCCATGGTATCGAGTTGCTCTATCGCGATCCATCCTCAGGCGAGGAGCGCCTGGTCACATGGGATACAGCGCCGATGCGCGCTGCGGACGGTTCCATTCTGGGCGCGGTGAGCATTGGCACGGATATCACTGAGCAGCGACGGTTGGAGCGATCGGTACGCGACCACGCCGTCCAACTCGAGGCGATCTTCGAAGCGGTCACCGATGGCATCGTAGTCACCGACAGTGAAGGGCGCACCATTCTGAGCAACGCGGCCTTCCGCGGGTATCTCGCTCGTATCCATGGAACTTCGTCGAGTGAGGTCCTCAGCGAGCGAACCGCACAATCCCCCGTGCTTGATGAGCAGGGTCAGCCGCTGCCGATGGAGCTATGGCCGCAGGTCCGCGCCTTGCGCGGTGAGGTCGTCGACGCAGCCAATGCCGTGCGGATACTCAGGCGAGCCGCGACCGGCGAGGACATCATGTTCAATACCACAGCCGCCCCGCTGCGCGATGCCGAAGGCGCCATTATCGGCGCGGTGAGCGTCATCCATGACGTAACCGCTTTCAAACAGCTGGAACGCGAGCGTCAAGAAGCCCGAGCGCGCGAGCTGGCCGCGATTGAAGTGAGCCAGCGGCTGGATGAGTTCTTCGCCATCGCCGCCCATGACGTCCGCAACCCAGTGACCACGGTCAATATCAGCGTGCAGGTGCTGCAGCGCCGCCTCCGCCGCCTGCGGGCGGCGCTCGCGGCTGGCGACACCGAAGCCCAGGCCGCCGCCATCGAGATGCTCGGCCACAGCCTGGACTCCGCGAGAGCGGGCATCCAGGGGCTGATCCGGCTAATCGCGCGCCTGTTCGATATCGCTCAGGCGCGCGCGGGCAAGTTGGAGCTGCGGCTGGAGCCCTGCGATCTGACGGCGCTGGCAGGCGAGCAGGTGGCGGCCCAGCGCGCCAGGCAGCCTGAACGCGTCATCCAGTTGCAGCTGCCCGGCGACCAGCCGGTGATAGCCCTGGCCGACGCCGACCGGCTGGGCGAAACCCTGACCAACTATCTCAGCAACGCCCTCAAATATTCGCCCGTGGATCGCCCAGTCACCGTTCGACTGACGGTGGCGGAGGGGCGAGCGCGCGTAGCGGTACGGGATGAGGGGCCAGGGCTGTCGCCTAAGGAGCAGGCGCTCGTCTGGGAAATGTTTCATCGCGCTTCGGGTGTTGCGCCACTCAGCGCCGTCGAGGAGCAGGTCGGCAGCCTGGGGCTGGGGCTGCACATCTGCAAGCGGTTGGTGGAGGCGCATCCCGGTGGCGTGGTTGGGGTCGAGAGCGAGGTGGGCGCCGGCTCGACCTTTTGGTTCGAGCTACCGCTCCTGAGCGATACTCCTGGCGATACGCCCGCGACTAACGCCAGCCAGGCGCCTGGGGCGTAGTGGCAAGCGACATGCGACGACCGGGACGCCTCGGCCTTCGCGCGCTGTAACGCTGGCAGAGACGTGGACGGCGAATATTTCAGCGAAATGTTGACATGTCGCTGACATTCGCGCGATACTACGCTGAGCGCATAGCCATTGGCAGTTTCCGCGTGATCCCCCACATAAAGGCAGATGCTTGGAGCTACCATGCGCTGTACGTGGTCCTCCAAGGAATCGCGAGTCTAAGGCTACTTGCCGCTGGCTCTCGCTTAAGGAGGCGCCATGGCGCGCAGTGATTCTCAGCCGTCGCGACCCAGCGAGAAACCGGCCCGAGCGCATCCGAAGGCAGAAATCGCGGCTGGCCCCGTCATCCAGCGAGCGCGTCGCGGTGAAAGCGCCCTCGAGCGTCGCTTCCAGGCGATCGTCGAGCTAGCCCCGGACGCTATCATCGTCTCCGACGCCGATGATCGGATCGTGCTGGTCAACCGCCAGACGGAGCGCCTCTTCGGCTATGAGCGCGCCAGCCTGCTGGGCCAGCCGGTAGCCCTCCTCCTGCCCGATCGCTTCCACAGCGAGTCCCTGCCCGGCGTCAGCTATGCGGAGGCCGCTCACATGCGCGCCCTCGAGAGTGGCCTACAGGCGCTCGGCCGGCGCGAGGACGGCAGCGAGTTTCCCGTCGAGGTCAGCCTCAGCCCACTCACGGAGGATGGCGCGGACGCCGAGCCGCTGACCATCGCCACCGTGCGCGACATGAGCGAGCTGCGCCGCACGAAAGCGGCGTATGCCGCGCTGGAGATGGCCAGCCAGGAACAGCGCCAGCTCCTGGCGTTGACCGACACCGCCCTGTCGAGTCTGACGCTGGACGATCTGCTGCGCGAGCTCATGGCCCGCGTCCAGGAATCTATGAGCGCGGATAATGTCGCTATCCTGCTGCTCGATGAGAGCGGGCGGGAGCTGCTGGTGCGCTCGGCGCTCGGGCCGGAAGAGCCCGCGGTGGGCAAAGCGCGGATTCCCGTCGGCGAGGGATTCGCCGGGCGCATCGTCGCCACGCGGGTACCGCTCGTCGTGGATGATCTCTCCGCCTACCCGGTCGTGAACCCAGTCCTGCACGAGCGGCTGCGCTCGGCGGTCGGCGTGCCGCTGCTGGCCAACGGGCGGCTGCTGGGCGTCTTGCATGCGGATAGCGTCGCGCCTCGCCACTTCAGTGAGTACGATGTCCATCTGCTGGAGCTGGTTGGTGAGCGCATCGCGCTGGCCATTGACCGGGCGCAACTGCACGCCGCGGCGCTGGCGGCCCAGGCCCAGGCTGAGCGCGAACGGGCGCGCTGGCAGGCGGCGGTAAGTAGCGCGCCCGCGTTCGTCGTCACCTGCGACGCCGATCTGCGCCTCACCTACTTCAATCCCGCCTTCGAGCGCCTGCTGGACGCGCGGGCCGACATGACCGCGCCGTACGAGGATCGTCCCGCACAGTTCGGCGTGCTGCTGCCCGATGGATCACCAATTCCTGGCGACCAGACCCCGCTCGTGCGCGCGGTGCATGAGCAGCGCCTCATCCGGGGCGTCGAGCTGATCAATCGCAATCCAGCGACCGGCGATGAGCGCCTCATCATGTGGAATGCGGCGCCGATGCGCGCTGAGGACGGCTCCACGCTCGGCGGGGTGAGCGTCGGCTGGGACATCACCGAGCAGCGGCAGTTGGAGCGTGCGGCGCGCGACCATACTGCCCAACTCGAGGCCATCTTCGAGGCGATCACTGATGGTCTGGTTGTCTACGATACGGAGGGGCGCATCATCCTGAGCAACGCGGCCGCCCGCGCGCAGCTCGCTCTCTTCGCGACCAACACGCAGGAGGAAACGCTGTATGAGCGCAACCGGCAGACCCTGATCATGAGCGAGACGGGCGAGCCGCTGCCTGAAGATCAGTGGGCGCTAAATCGGGCCTTGCGTGGCGAGATTATCAGCGGAGCGGACCCAATGATCGCGGTAGTGCGCACGCGCACCGGCGAGGATGTGATCTTCGAGGCGACCGCCGCGCCGCTGCGTGACGCTGGGGGCCATATCACAGGCGCGGTCGTCGTCCACAGCGACGTGACCGCGCGTAAGCGGCTGGAGCAGGAGCACGAGGAGGCGCGAGCGCGCGAGCTTGCCGCGCTCGAGCTCAACCGCCGCCTGGATGAGTTCTTCGCCATCGCCGCCCATGACATCCGCAACCCAGTGACCACGGTCTATACTAGCGTGCAAGTGCTGCAGCGCCGCCTCCGCCGTCTGCGGGCGGCGCTCGCGGCTGGCGATACGGAGGCCCAGAGCGCTATCATCGAGACGCTCGAGAGCAGCCTGGGCGCCGCCAGGAGTAGCGCCGAGCGGCTGGCCCGGCTGATCGAGCGCCTGTTCGATATCGCGCAGGCGCGCACGGGCAAGCTGGAACTGCAGCTGGCGCCCTGCGATCTGGCGGCGTTGGCGCGCGAGCAGGTGGCAGCCCAGTGCGCCACGCAGCCCAGGCGTGTCATCCAGTTGGAGCTGCCTGGCGACCAGCCGGTGATGGCGCTGGCCGACGCCGATCGGCTCGGTGAGGTGCTTGCCAACTACCTCAGCAACGCCCTCAAGTATTCCGCGCGCGAGCGCCCCGTCGTTGCGCGGCTGGAGGTGACCGGGGGACGGGCGCGCGTGGCGGTGCGGGATGAGGGGCCGGGACTGCCGCCCAAGCAGCAGGCGATGGTCTGGGAGATGTTCCAGAACGCTCCTGGTGTCGAGCCGCTCAGCGCCGTCGAAGGCCAAGGCAGCCGGCTGGGGCTGGGGCTGCACATCTGCAAGCGGCTGGTGGAGGCGCATCCTGGCGGCGCGGTTGGCCTCGAGAGCGAGGTGGGCGTCGGCTCGACCTTCTGGTTCGAGTTGCCGCTCCTGAGCGATACTCCTTCCATTGACGAGCCAGACGCCCGCTAGATGTTCCGCCTCGGCGAATGCCAGCCGCACAGCGCTATGCGTTACAGGATGACTCCTGACGGGAAGTTCGTTGCGCTTCAGCGACGGGCATGCTAGACTATCCCGCCAGGAGGGAGAACGCGATGCCCCGACTGGCTCTGTTTGTCTTTGGCGCGCCGCGCATCGAGCGCAACGGCGCGCCTGTAGCGGTAGACACGCGCAAGGCCCTCGCCTTGCTCGCCTATCTCGCGCTGACGGGCAAGCCGCAGGCGCGCGACACTCTCGCCGCTCTGCTCTGGCCCGACTATGGCCAAACGCAGGCGCGCGCCACCTTGCGCCGCACCCTCTCCGCCCTCAACAAAGCCCTTGACGCCCCCGCGCTCGACGCGAGCCGTGAAACAATCAACCTCAACGAGCAGTCGGAGCTGTGGACCGATGTTGGGGACTTCCTCGCGCATCTCGCGGCCTGCCAGCCGCACAACCATGCTCCTGGCGAGGAATGCGACGACTGCCTGCGCCATCTCACCAGCGCCGAGGCGCGCTACACAGATGACTTCCTCGCGGGCTTCGGCCTGCGCGACAGCGAGACGTTCGAGGAGTGGCAGTTCTTCCAGCGTGAGGACCTCAAGCGCCGTCTGAATGGCGCGCTGGAGCGACTCGTCGCCGCCCATACGCGCCGGGGAGCCTATGAGGAGGCGATCCATCACGCCCGCCGCTGGCTTGCCCTCGATCGCCTCCACGAGCCAGCCCACCGCGCGCTGATGGAGAGCTATGCCCTGTCCAGCCAGTACGCCGCGGCCCTCCATCAATATCGCGAGTGCGTCCAAACGCTCGATAGCGAGCTTGGGGTGCCCCCACTGGAAGCCACCACCCAGCTCTATGAGGCCATCCTCAAGCGTCGTCTCCAGCCGCCCGCCACATCAGCCCCAGCCACACCGCCCTCTGCCGCGCCCGCCAGTGTGGCCCTGACTCCCAGGCCCGCGCAGCCGCCACGCCCACGCGTGGGCGTCTTGCCGCTCATGGGACGCGCGGACGAGCTGGCGCGCCTTGCCCGCGCCTATGACGCTGCGACGACCGTAGGCCAACTCGTGGTCCTGGATGGCGAGGCGGGCATCGGCAAGACCCGCCTCGCGGGCGAGTTCCTGGCTGGCGCGCGGCGGCGCGGAGCGACGATCATCGAGGCGCGCTGCTATACCGGCGAGGCCTATCTGGCGTATGGCCCAATTGTCGCCGCCCTTCGCAGCGCGCTCGCGGAACCGGGCGCGGCGGCCCGCCTCGACTCCCTCGCGGAGCCCTGGCTCGCCGAGGCCGCCCGGCTGGCGCCCGAGCTTCAACGGGCGCGGCCGAGCCTGCCCGCGCCTCCGCCGCTGGACGGGCCGGGCGCGCAGGCCCGCTTCTTTGAGGGGATCTGCCAGACGCTCTACGCGCTCTGCGGCGGCCCCAACGCCGCCACACACGGCGTCTTCTTCGTGGATGACGCCCAGTGGGCGGATAGCGCCTCACTCGATGTGCTGACCTATCTCGTCCGCCGCCCCCAGACCTTTCCGCTCTTTACCCTGCTCTGCTGGCGACGCCCGGAAGCCGCTAACAGCCAGCGCTTGCGCACGATGCTTGCGGAGGCGCGCCGCTCGGGCTCGGCGACCGTCATCGCGCTGGACCGGCTGGCCTTCGACGCCACCCGCGAGCTGGTGCGCGCGAGTCTCCCACCAGATGACGCGCGGCTGGAGGTGATGGCGCGGCGCCTGCACGAGGAAACCGAGGGCGTCCCCGTCTTCCTCGTCGAATATCTCGCCGCGGCGCGCAATGGCCTCCTCGCCGTCGAGAGCGACGATTGGGCCGTGCCCGGCGCCATGCGCGACGCTCTTCTCGCCCGCGTGCACGCCGTCAGCGAGACCGGCTGGCAGGCGCTCACGGCGGCGGCGGTCATTGGCCGATCCTTCGATGTGGACATCCTGCGTGTGGCCAGTGGCCGGAGCGAGGATGAGACCGTCGCCGCGCTTGATGAGCTGAGCGCGAGCGGCCTGGTCAGCGAGGCGCGTGACAGCCTGCGCCCGGACAGGCTGACCTATGACTTCGGCCACGAGAAGGTGCGCGCTGTCGTTCAGGACGAGATCAGCCTTGCCCGCCAGCGGCTGCTCCACCGCCGCATCGCCGTCGCGCTCGTAGCCCGCAATCCCCGCGACCTCGGCGCGCTTGCCGTCCAGATCGCCGGACACTACCGCGCGGCGGGCCAGGAGTCCGAGGCCGCTATGTATTTCAAGCTGGCGGGCGAGCGGGCGCGCGCGCTCTACGCGAACTCCGAGGCCCTCGCCCATCTGGAAACCGCCCTCGCCCTGGGCCATCCCGACGCCGCCGGGCTGCATGAGGCGATCGGCGACCTCAATACCCTTCTCGGCTCCTATAGCGCCGCCCTGCGGAGCTACGAGACTGCCGCCGCCCTCAGCCCGGAGAAGAGCGTCGCGCGGTTGGAGTGGAAGCTCAGCGGCGTCTACGCCCGGCGCGGCGACTGGGGCCTAGCCGAGAGCCATCTCGCCAGCGCCCTTACCGCCTGGGGCGAATCTGGCCCAGCCGCCGAGCGCGCCCACGCCTATGCGGGCTGGAGCCTCATCGCGCGCCGCCAGGGCGACGCCGAGCGCGCCCAAGAGCTCGCCAGCCTCGCCCTGGCCCTGGCCCAGCGGGCGGACGACCCCAGCGCCCTCGCCCAAGCGCACAACGTGCTCGGCGCGCTCGCCAGTGGCGCTGGTCACTACGACGAGGCGCTGCGGCATCTGGAGCAAAGCCTCGGCTTCGTCGAGCGGCTCGATGACCCCAGCGACCGCATCGCCGCGCTCAACAACCTCTCGCTCCTGCGCGCCGCGCGCGGCGAAGCGGCGGAGGCGCGGCGGCTGGCAGAGGAAGCCCTCGCGCTCTGTGTCGCCCAGGGTGACCGCCACCGGGAAGCCGCGCTGCGCAACAATCTCGCCGACCGCCTGCGTGAGGCTGGCGACCTCGAAGGGGCCATCGCTCACCTCACCGAAGCCGTCCGCATCTTCGCCGAGATCGGCGCCGACACCGGCGACCTCCAGCCCGAAATCTGGAAGCTCACGGAGTGGTGACGCGTCTCGTCTTCTCGGTTTCCTCTGAGTGGGATGGACGCAGCCACAATGATACGCGCGCAGGCTGCATCGTCTCCTGGGCTACCGCCACCAAGCTCGCGCGCAGCTCATCCAGCTCCACCTTGCTGCGCAGGGTGGCGCCAAAGGCCGCCAGCGTGCGCGCCGCATCGTATTTGTGGCGGTAGAAGCGCCGGTCAATGGTCGCCTGGATACGATGACGCAGCGGCTGGAAGAGCGTGGCGATCAGCAGCGTGGAGAGCACGATCACCGCCGCCGGTTGTGTTTGTTGCCCTGTGACGCGGCGAAGGAGCGCCTGGGCGCCGATAATCAGCCCGAGGTAGAGTGCGCCCAGGATCGCGGTCAACGCACCGTAGACCAGCGTGCGATTGATCAGGGCGTCCACGTCGTAGAGGCGCGACCGCAGCACCGCGGCGGTGATACTCGCGGGAATGAGGAGGAAGAAGAGATAGGTGAGCGCGTTGGACGCGAGTGTCGCGATTGGATCATTGACCACGCGAGGCGGTAGCAGCGCATTGTCAGCGATGATAATGACGAGAAAGCCAATCAGGCAGAGGGCGATTCCATACACGACCCATTTGGTTTGCTGGCGCTCTCGTGGCGACGATACGCGCCAGTAGCGATACACCTGCGCGACCACGACGCTCAACACAAGGATCGCAAACAGCCAGCCATCCGTAACGATGCTCGCGAAGGCGGTTAGCGTGGGGTCGCCAAACAGGGGAATCAGCCACCCCAGCCCTCCTACCACCGCTGGAGCGATGGTCCATCGCGGGACGAAGCGCCCGTTTGGAAACAGATAGAAGAAGGTAAGGAACGCGATCTGGCCAATAGCGTTGAGCAGGTACACCGGCGACTGGAACAGACCGTTCACGGCGGGTAACGCGTGCAGGGTCCCGGTGAACGCGGCCCCACCAAAGGTGACGAGCATCAGCGACGCGAAGAGCGCCATGCGATCATCCGAGCGGCGAATGAAGAGCAGCGCTCCCAGCCCGGCGAAGCTGAACTGCGTGAACGCGATCAGGCTCACCATATACAGCGAATAGGCTTGAAGGCTGAGGCCTGACGCCTTGAGCGCCCGCATCTGGTCAACGCTGATTTGAATGGCGTTGGAATCGCATGACAAACAAGGGGTCTGCAGCAGCGTATACGCCGCCGGGATACTGGCGACGTCCAGAACGAGCACGCTGAGGCCGATGAGAGCGCAGAGCGCCCGTGCGAGCGCATAGAGACGCCGATGCCCCGGCGCCCGCTCATGCGGCATTTGTTCGCCTTTCCGCGGCGGACGCAGGGATAAGAGCTGCGTTTTCATTGGGCGCCTGCCCTACTGCTGGGCGATGCGGATGTCGAAACGCTCTGTTCCAGCGCCGGTCGCAGCCACAGCGATACCCGCGCCGGACGCATCGTCTCCTCCACCACATCCAGCAGGCTCGCGCTCAGATCGTCCAGCTCCACCTCCTGCCGCAGCGTCGCGCCAAAGGCCGCCAGCGTGCGCGCCGCATCGTATTTGTGGCGGTAGAAGCGTCGGTCAATGGTCGCCTGGATACGATGACGCAGCGGCTGGAAGAGCGCGGCGATCAGCAGCGTGGAGAGCACGATCACGAATGAGTTCTGTGACGCCTGCTCGCTAAAGAACCGGAGCAGATCGCCCAGGCCGATGACGAGGCTGACGTAGAGCGCGCCCAGGATCGCGGTCAACAAGCCATAGACCAGGGTACGATTGATGATGACGTCAATGTCGTAGAGCCGGTAGCGCAGCGCGCCCACGCCGACGCCAAGCGGCAGCGCCAGGATACCAACAGCGAAGGTCGCGTTGCCGATGCCGCTCGCGAGCGGGTCGTTCGGGTCGGATGAGATGAGACTCGCCGCCAGGCCCCCACCGGCGGCGACGATGACCATGATCGCAGAGCCGAACACGAACCACTTGATCTGCTGGCGCCCGGCGTCAGAGGCGCGGCGGTAGCGCAGAATCAGCGAGATGACCGCCAGGGGAAGGAAGAGAAAGAGCAGCCCCTGGCCGTAATTGATTACGAAGGTAGAGAGATCCTTCAGGCCGGGAATACCGAGCGGATTCCACACTCGGTTCCGCGTTTCCAGCGGGCCCGGCATCACCGCCTGAGCGAGCGTCATCAGGGCAAGATCGAGGAAGAAGGCCCAGGTGGCGAGCCGCCATCGCGGTGAGAGGGGGCGTCCATCAGGAAAGAGAAAGAGCAGCATGATGCCCAGGAAGATGTTGATGGGCCACATGAGATCGCCGGCCAGGTCAATATAGCGCGTAGCAAGCTGAGTATCAGCGTTGATGAGCAACGCATGTTGCACGTAGGCCGCGCTGAACGAGGTGATCACTGTCCCCACGCCCACCGCAAGGAGCAGCCAGCCAACGGTATTGGTCGGGCGCTGTGAAACGATGAACGCTCCCACTAGCGGGAAGGCGAGAAACACGAGCAGGAGCATCAGCGTTGACGCGAGCGGTACGCCGCTCTCGCCAAACAGCGAGGAAGCCACAAAGACATTGATGACACAACTCGCCAGGATGCCCCAACCCAGCGCGACAGCGACGCGCTTTATCACCGTGTTGATTCCTCCATCGTCCGCGACTCCGCAGCGGTCTCCATCTCGCTCAGCCCTGTATCCCGCCGCCCGAAGACCGTGCGCAGCGCCGCCTGCGCCGCGAAATAGCCGCAGAGGCCATGGACGCCGCCGCCAGGAGGTGTGGACGACGAGCAGAGATAGAGGCCCGGCGTCGGAGTCGCGTAGGGGTTCGAGATGTCGGGTGTGATGATGGGCCGCGTGAACAGCTGCATGAGGTCGGCCAGCCCGCCATTGATGTCGCCGCCGACGTAGTTCGGGTTGTAGGCCTCCATCTGCCGGGCGGTCATCGCGTGTTTCGCCAGGATGCGGCCACGGAAGCCGGGCGCGAAGCGCTCGATCTGCGCTTCGATGCGCGCGGTCATATCCACATCCGAGCCATGCGGCACATGGCAGTATGCCCACACGGTGTGCCTGCCGCCAGGCGCCCGCGTCTCATCAAAGAGGCTCTGCTGCGCCAGCAGCGTGAACGGGCGCGGGGATACCTCACCATTCCATACCGCCCGCTCGCTCAAGGCGATCTCCGGCAGCGTCCCGCCCAGATGCACCGTCGCCGCGCGCAGACACTCGGGATTGCGCCAGGGTATCGGGCCATCCAGCGCGAAGTCTATCTTGAAGACGCCAGGCCCGTAGCGGTAGCGGCTGAGCCGCTTGGCGTAGCCCCCCGGCAGCCGGTCGCCCGCCATCGCCAGCAACTGCCGCGGTGTGACATCCACCAGTGTCGCCCGCGCCTCCGGGAGCTCGCTGAGCGACGTGACGCGCCTTTGGGTCAGGATCACGCCGCCGAGGTCGCGCAGATACGCCGCAAGCGCATCCGCGATGCGCTGCGAGCCGCCGCGCGCCATCGGCCAGCCCGCCACATGCGCCATCGCCACCATCAGCACGCCCGCCGCGGCGGTTGGCGGGCGCTCCAGCGGCATCATCGCATGCGCCGCGATGCCCGCCAGCAGCGCGCGCGCTGGGTCGTCGGAGAACATCCGCTGCGCCACGCCGTGCACGGATTGCAGCGCGTACAGACCGAAGCGCGCCAGCGACATCGAAGCGAGCGGATGCTGAAGCTGCCGCAGCGGGCGCAGCGGCCCCAGCGCTCCCCCCGCGATCTCATCCCAATGCTCGACAACCGGCCCGACCATCCGCCGCCAGGCCGCCGCATCGTCCGCGCCGAGCGTGCGCTCCATGGCGTCCAGGTCGCGCTCCAGCACGGCCACCCGGCCATCGGGCAACGGGTGCGCCAGCGGCGCGGGCGAGGCGACCCACTCGACGCCGTATCGCTCCAGCGGCAGCGTCCTGAAGAAGGGCGATACGACGGCGTAGGGGTGGATCGCCGAGCAGACATCATGCGTGAAGCCCGGCAGCGTCAACTCCTTGGAGCGGCAGCCGCCGCCAACCGTCTCGCCCGCCTCGTACACGATCACCGAATAGCCCGCGCGAGCGAGGGTGATCGCCGCGGCCAGGCCGTTCGGGCCCGCGCCGACAATGACCGCGTCAAATTTCGAGCGTTTGGAGCGTGGCATAGCAGGACATCGTTTCTACTGGGCGAGCGACGGTAGAGGGTGGCCAATGGGTTCAGCGCTGGCCGCGCGCGATCCACCCCCAGGGCGCGAGCAGCATCGTGCGCACGGCGGCATTATGCCAGATGTTGCGCATATAGCGCCACTGCCGCTTGGGATCAACGCAGATGACCTGCGTGTCCACCTTGGGCTGCGCGACGCCAAACCGCGTCGCCAGCGCGGTCAGCGTATGCTGCCAGAACTTGTCCTCCTGCTGATGCCCGCCGAGTTGCAGGCCCATCTCGTAGATCGGATCATTCGCCCGCAGCAGCACGTCCGCCTGCGCGACCGTGCATTCATCTTCTTCGGCGGCGCTGAAGGTGATCCATCCGGCGAACATGTGGCCTTGCGGCGTCATCAGCGTGAACGACTCGTCGTCCGCATAGAGCACCAGCACGCCCGTCGAGAGGGGCATGCCGCCCGTCGTCAGGTTCAGCAGCGCGACCTCGCCCGGCGTGATGCCCGTGAGCGGGACGTAGAAGCGGTTCCCTTTGGGCCAGAACTCTGGAAAGCGCTCCTTCCAGGTGGCGATGACCTCCACCGGCGTCGCCGGGGAGCCCTCCAGCCGCACGCGATAGGTCTTCCGCCACATCTTGCCGAAGCCTTGCAGCGGCCCCACCGCCGCCCGTCCGTCCACATTGAGATTGATCGCGCTCGCCGGCGCCGCGGAGACCTTCAGATTCGTGCCCTGGCGCGCCCAGTAGGCGACGTCGCGTGGCCCCTGGCCCTCGGTTGACTCAGATGACGTACCCATGATGCAAACGTTCCCCCTTCGCCCTCGATACCCACTACACCCAATAGACTCACTGGCCACCCGCTGGCCGCGTACCACTCCGCTCCCGCCCACGCGCCGTGCGCCGGCCCTCCACCCACGTTCCCTTCCGCTCGCGCGCCGTGCGCCGGCCCTCAAGGGCCGCGCTCCCACGGTCCCCTCACGCGGCTGCGAGCGCGGCGGCCTCCGAGTCGAAGATCGTGATCGCCTCGTTGAGGCGGGTCAGCTCGAAGATGTGGCGGTAGTGCTCGCTCAGGCCGTAGGCCATCACACGCTGTTTCTGCCGGTTCGCGCGGATCAGCAGCGTGACGAGCAAGCCAATCCCGCTACTATTCATGTACTCCAGCCCTGAGAAGTTGAGGATGATGGTCTTCGTGGCGGGCCCGCCCGCCTGCGCGAAGGCCTCCATCAGCGAAGTCTCGGCGGCGGCGGTCACGTCGCCCTGAATGTCAATGACGCTGGCCTTCGGACTGATGATGCGGACGCTGCTGCGCATGTTCGCCTGGGTCATAGCGTTCTCCCCCTCATGCGGCCTACGAGCGGGCCGCGCGCTCGTTCTAGGCGGATTCCGAGGGCTTGGCGGGGCCAGCGGGCGCGCTGGCGAGCGCGCTCGCCTCATCGCCATACAGCCCCATGAAATCCGCAAGCCGCGTAATGGTGAAGATCTCCATGTAGTGATCGCTCAACCCACAGGCGCGCAGCGGGATATGCTGCTTGCGGGCGCGCGCCAGCAGCCCGACGATCAGCGCGATGCCTGTGCTGTTGATGTAGTCCACATCGGAGAAATTCAGCAGGATCGTGTCCGGGCGCACGCTCTCCGCCTCGGCATAGGCCTGATTGAGCGCCTCCTCGGCGAAGCCGTTGATCTCGCCGTGGAGATCCAGAATCACCGCGCGTGGCTGTTCGCGCCGCACCTGCGCGTTAAAGGCTTGCGCTGGCATGGTTCTCTCCTTCCCGTGAGACAATCAGCTCAACGGTGTGGCGCGTGCCATCGCTCGTCACGCGCATCTCATCCACCAGGTTCTTGATGAGGAACAGCCCCCATCCGCGTGGCGTCTGCTCCTGCGCGAGCTTCGCCTCGATGTCCGGGAGCTCCGGCTCATGCATCGGCGCGCCGCCACGATCGGTAATGCGCACCATCACCCGGCCGCCCGAAAGCAGCGCCTCCACCTCCACCGGCAGCTCCGCGTGATAGTTGTTGCCATGCTCCATCGCGTTCATCGTCGCCTCGCCCACCGCCGTCTTCAGCCGCTCCAGTGGCCGTGGCGCGATCGTGATTTCGCGCAGCGCGTTCTCCAGGAGCGAGATAGCGAGCCGCTCATTGCCGGGCGCGCTGGGAACGGTGAAGGAGTCAATGGAGCTCCAGTGTTCGTCGCTCGCCAGATGCGCGGGCGATGACCCGGCGTGTGATGCGTCATCGTGCGGGCGCTCCGCCCGCTCCAGCGTGACGAGTGTCACATCGTCCTCCTGTTCCCATCCCGCGCCGGTGAAGGCCGCCAGCTCGGCAAGGACGCGCTCGACCAGAGAGTCGTCGCCGTTGGCCTTGGCGCCCAGGAACTCCATCAGGCGGCCAAAGCTGAACATCTCGCGCTCGATGTTGTGCGCCTCCACCAGGCCATCGCTGTAGAAGAGGACGCTATCCCCTGGCGCGAGCGACGTCTCCCGCTCCTCATAGCGCATTCCCGGCATCAGACCCAGCGGCATCCCGGTAGCGCGCAGCTCGACTACGTTCTCGCCGCGACGGTGGTAGGGCAGATCGTGCCCGGCGTTCGCGTAGGCCAGCCGCCCCGTTCGCGGGTCCAGCACGGCATAGAAGCAGGTGACGAACATCTTGGGGGGAATGTCTGGATGCAGCAGATCGTTCGCCCGCTCCAGCACCTCTCCAGGCGACGTCTGACTCTGCGCCGCCGAGCGCAGGATGCTGCGCGTGGTCGCCATCACCAGCGCGGCGGGCACGCCTTTGTCCGTCACATCCCCCACCACCAGCGCCATCCGCCCGTCATCCAGGGTGATGAAATCGTAGAAGTCGCCACCTACCGCGCGCGCCGGCTGATAGTACGCGTCCACTCGCCAGCCCGGCAGGTCCGGCAGCTCCTTGGGCAGCAGCGTCTGCTGGATGATGCGGGCGATGCGCAGCTCCTGCTCGATACGCTCGCGCTCGCGCTCCTGGCTTTTCTGCTCACGAACCAGCTGCGCCACGCGCACGGCGGGAGCCGCCTGCGTGGCCAGGTCACTCAGCAGGCGCCGGTCATCGCGCGAGTATTCCTGCTCGCTCAGGCGCGGCCCCAAATTCAGCAAGCCCATCAGCTCCCCCTGGCTGACCAGTGGAATGATGAGCGTCACACCCGCTTCGCGCAGGCCGCGCACGGCTGGGGTGTCCAGGTGAAGCTGCTTGAGCTCCACTGGTTCGGGCGCGCCGACCAGATACTCGACCAGTGGATCATCCGGCGCGATATCAACGCTCGGCATGATGACCCGGCTCGCCGAGCTGCGTGCCGGTTTCTTGGTCGTGTCCGCCTCACGCCGGCGTCGGAGCGAGGTGAAGGCGTTGAGGAGTGATGTCATGCGCTTGCTTCCCATCTCTCGTCTCGTATGTTCTCGTGTTGGTCTCTACGCTTCTGAGTGTATGCAGCGACCGTCACGGAAACGTTACGGCGCACGTTACCAGGCCAGCCTGAAGAAATAGGTATGATCTACGCTGAGAAATGGCGGTGAATCTTGGGGAAAACGCGGCGCAGGCGGCGTGACGCAAGCGCCTGGAGGTCGCTATGACACTGCCAGGCGCTTCTATCGCTGAGGTGTCTTGTCTAATTGCGCATGACACATCATACACGATGCGGCAAGTGGCGTCCTTGCGCGATCTGGAGGATCCTTCGTGACTCGATTGGGTCCGCGCTAGCGCGGCTTCTGGCCGCAGGCGAGGTAGAAGGGCAGTATCCCGCTACTGCGGCGGTCAGCGAACTCGCGCTCGGCCTGCGCGTAGAGCCGGTCGTATTCCGCCTCAGGCAGGATGCCCGCCGCGATCACCCCGGCCCGCAGCGCCTTGCCGACCGCCAGGCAGTCGGTCGCCGACGAGCGCCCGATGCGCCCGCCCCAGTCTCCCATCGGGAAGTTGAGCCGTCGCTGGGCCACCTGAGTCAGACCGCCACTCGCCAGCTTCTGCCCGATCGTATGGCCCATCGTGAAGTCCACGCCGCGCGTAGCGAGAAACTCGATCCAGCCTCCCCACAGACCCATGTAGCCCGGGCCACCAAGCTCCGGCACGCCGCATTCGGCCAGCTCCACCCAGCCGCCCGGCCGCGTCACCCGCACGAGCTCTCTGATGACGTCTGGCCAGCGGTCACTTGGAATCGCGGTGATCAGCAGGCGCTGATGGACGAAATCGAAGCTGGCGTCGGGGAATGGCAGCCCTTCGAGCACATTGCCCGGCGCGAAGCGGTAGTTCGGCGGGCGGGTATCCAGGCCGTGGCCGAGCACCTGCGCCTCGTCAATGGCGGGCGGGATGAGGTCCATGCCGATGACCTGCGCGGTGGGAAACGCCGCCGCTATCTCCATCGCCCAGCGCCCCGAACCCGAGCCTACGTCCAGGATCGCCGCCGGCTGACTCACCGGCGCGATGAAGTTACCGCCGGCTCCGGCGCGCAGCAGATAGTGCTGGAAGTCGAGCCGGTTGATCTCACCCATGTCCTTGGGCAGCGGATACGGCATCGCCGCCAGATGTCGCCGTCCGCCAAACAAGCGAAAGCGGCGGTCCTCGCCGGGCTCTTCCAGAACCACTGCGGGCCGCCGCCTGAACAGAAACGCCATGCTGTCATCTCTCCCTGCCTGCGCGTCGCGCCGCGCGCGTCACGCTTGCGCGCCTTCTCCTCCGCGACGCCTTTCGCATGGCTCCCATCATAGCGGAAAACAACCGATCTGTATATTAAGCCATCATGCGGCGACAGCCAGATCAATGACACGCTTGTGGTTCCATCCACATCGCCGTCTCTCCCCTGTCGGGGAGGGACGGCGGGAAATGAGGCGCGCTCCTACACCGCGCTACGCCGCCCCGAAGATCACCGCCGCCGCGAAGACTAGCGCTCCGCCGCCGACTACCTGCGCGATGGAGACCGCCCAGTTCGTGCCGAAGAAGCGATGGCGAATCGCCGCGATCACTACCAGCTCGATGGCGACGACGACATACGCGGCGTAGAGCGCGGCATGGATGTCCGGGATCAGAAAGGGCAGCGTATGCAGCGCGCCGCCGACGAATGTCATCACGCCAGTCACGCCGCCGCGCACGAACGGATTGCCGCGCCCGGTCAGCATCCCGTTGTCCGACAGACCTTCGGCGAAGGCCATGCTGATGCCCGCGCCCACCGCCGTCGCCATGCCCACGCGGAAGGCGTCGAAGGGCACGCCGGTGATGAACGCCGTGGCGAAGATCGGCGCCAGCGTCGAGACTGAGCCATCCATCAGCCCCGCCAGCCCTGGCTGCACCACGCGCAGCACGAAGCCACGCTCCTCAGCGGCGCGCTGGTGCTCGGTGATTGGGTCGCGCGTTCCCTCCAGCCGCCGCGCCACGCCCGGCAGACCGATGACCCGCAACACCATCGCCAGCACTGATTGCAAGCCCCGCGTTGGCGCTGTGCTCATAATCGTTTCCTTCATCTCCTCATCCCAGATGTATCAGTCAGCATGTATCCAGTATGCCGCTGGCCAGCGGCTCATTGTCCGCGTTAGTCTCCGCGCGCGCGGGCCGACTCCAACGCGCGCGCCCGTCGCTCGGCTGGCTGGCCGCTTCGCTCATCCAGCTCGCGCTGGCAGTCGGGGCAGTAGCCGAAATACTGCTCAGAGTGCGAGACGATGCGATAGCCCGCCACCTCATCTGGCGCGCGATGCTCCGGGACCGCTCCCTCTGGCGCGTCCGCGACCTTGTGGCAGCGCATGCAGACCAGCTCAGCATGGCCCGACGTGTCGGGATCGAAGTGGATGCGCCCGTCGCCCGTATCGAAGCGGCGTATCTCGCCCCACTCCACCAGCTCGTTCAGCACGTTGTAGAGCGTCGCCTGTGAGAGGCTCGGAAGCTGTGACTTCAGTCGCACATAGAGATCTTCGGCGGTAGGATGCGACATGTCATCCACCAGCGCGTTCCAGATCAGGATGCGCTGTGTGGTCGCCTTGCCACCCTGCCGCCGTACACGCTCGATCAACTCGTCAACACTTCTCATGCCTATTCCACCTGTCGCTCGCTCGCCCGGATGCGCCCGATATTAGGGCGCCCTAATAGTTTGTATTCAACACATATCTGTAATGATTATAAACAAAAGCGCGCCCTACGTCAACATGCGTGCGCCCGGGCGGGGCTCTTGACCTTCCCGCCGCTGGAAGGTGTACGCTGCTCATGCGGGCCGCGAACTGGCCTACGCGAGCCAGCGGGCGGCGCGCCCGGCGGTCGAACAGCGGCGGATACAGGAGGCGCGGAGATGGCGCGAGTCACGGATATCAGTGGATGGGGCGTCCGGCCAGACGCTCCGGCGCCACGCGACGCCGGCCTCACCATTGGCCAGGTGAGCCAGCGCACGGGCATCCCCGCGAAGACCATCCGCTACTACGAGAGCATTGGGCTGCTCCCTCCGCCCTCGCGCGGGGAGAACGCCTACCGCCGCTACAGCGGGGCCGACGTCAACCGGCTGCTGCTGCTGCGGCGTATCAAGCTGCTCGGCGCGCCGCTCGCGGACGCGAGACACTTGCTGGAGGGCGCCACCGATGCGCGCTGCGTGGACGCCCAGGAGGCGCTACTGTCGCTGGTTGACACACGCCTCGCCGCGCTGGACCAGCAGATCGAGGAGCTGCGCGCGCTGCGCGAACAGGTGAGCGACTACCGGCGCGAGCTCGCCGCCTGCCACGCGGACGACACGACGCCTTTCCGCGATTGTCCCGACATGCGCTGCCTCGGCGCGCCGTCCTCATCGGGCGGCGCGTGCGACGCCAGCGATGATAGTGACGGCTGTGGCGCTGCCCACGCTGACGCTGGACAGTGTCCTTGCTGCTCAGCTTCCTAACGACCAGGTCAACATCCCCGATCACCGGGGAACGGGAGATTTTCCTATGACGAACTTCACCACTGCTCACGCCGTCTGCTGCGACGGCCCCGATTGCTGCCCCGACTGCGGCTGCCCGGAGTGCGGCTGCGGCACTGGCTGCTGCTAACGTTCTGATACCATGGCGCCAGCCCCGCTCACGCGGCGCGCTGGCGCAGATCCACGGCCCACTCACTCACCGCGCGGTGAATGAGCGGGCCGCGCCAGCATCTGCCATCAGCCATAAAGTAGCGCCCTTATGATACGGATTTTGCCTGGCGCGATACAATGACCTGCAAGAGTGTGTCCCACCATTCACGATTGCATGAGGCGTCCGCATGTTTCGTTTCCTGACCGCCGGGGAGTCGCACGGCCCCTGCCTGACCGTTATCATCGAGGGGTTGCCCGCGCGCATGCCGCTCGACGTGGAGGCGGTCAATGCGCAGCTGCGGCGGCGGCAGGGCGGCTACGGGCGCGGCGGGCGCATGAAGATCGAGCGCGACCAGATCGAGGTCCTCTCTGGCGTGCGCTTCGGCCAGACGATGGGTGGGCCGATCACCCTGCGCATCGAGAACCGCGACTGGGTCAACTGGCGGGAGCGCATGAGCCCCGCTCCGGTTGAGGCCGAGGTCGAGCCGGTCACGCGCGTGCGCCCTGGCCACGCCGACCTGACCGGGGCGCTCAAATACGGCCTGGACGACGTGCGCGAGGTCATCGAGCGCGCCAGCTCGCGTGAGACCGCCGCGCGCGTCGCCGTCGGGGCGGTGTGCGCCCAGCTCCTCGCCCAGTTCGGCGTCGCCATCCACAGCCACGTCATCGCGGTGGGCGGCGTGGGCTATCCCGCCGATGCGGAGCCGGATGTGACGCAGGCGGATTTCTGGGAGCGGGTCGAGGCGTCAGAGATGTGCTGCGCCGACGCGGACCTGACGCAGCGCATGATCGAGCGCATCCTGGAGGGCAAGCGCGCGGGCGACACCTGCGGCGGCGTCTTCGAGGTGGTTGCTTCAGGCATACCCGCCGGGCTGGGCAGTTACAGCCAGTGGGACCGGAGGCTCAGCGCGCGCGTCGCCCAGTCCCTCATGAGCATCCCTTCGGCCAAGGGCGTCGAGATCGGCGGCGGCTCCGCGCTGGCGGCGCTGCCCGGCTCGCAGGTCCACGATGTCGTGCGCTACGAGGGCTGGCCGGATGGCCAGGGCTGGCGCCATCTCACCAACCACGCTGGCGGAATCGAGGGCGGCGTCAGCAACGGCGAGCCCATCGTCGCGCGCGTCGCCGTCAAGCCGATCCCGACGCTGGCGCACCCGCTGCCCTCGGCGGATGTGGCGAGCGGCGAGAACGTAGACGTGACACGCTACGAGCGCAGCGATGTGTGCGTGGTGCCGGCGGCGGGCGTGGTGGGCGAGGCGATGCTGGCGAGTGCACTGGCCGACGCCTGGATCGAGAAGTTCGCCGGCGACAGCCTCGACGAGATGCGCCGCAATGTCGAGCACTATCTGGCGACGCTGAAGAGATATCAGTGAAGTGGCCACTCCATATCCAAT
>DASTKI010000151.1:0-4305 GCA_035716045.1 Ktedonobacterales bacterium | reverse complement strand
AACATATGGAAACAGGCATAGATAAGGGCGCTACGGGCGCAGCGTGGGAAAGTAGGGAAACGTCAGTGCTTGATCTGAGGAAGGTTCGAGCGAGTCTCTCATCGCAAGCGGCTAAAGACGAATATGGAATGCTTCCCCCCGAGACGCAGCAGACCATCCTGACAGCACCATTGAGGAATTTTCGTAGCCTAAATCACATAGCGTGGGATACCGAATTGCCGCTACTGGGAACGCTCTCGCTTGACACGGAGACTGACTTAGATACCATTGATGAGAGATTGGAGCAGATCCAAGCCATAGTTGAGCTATGGGCTCGCATCATCGCCAAGCATCTCTGGCAGTGAGGTGCACAGTAGACGCCGTTGAGGTTGAGGAGGCATCACATGGCAGGTTCGGATGATCCCCGGTGGGTCGAGCACGCACGCCAGCGAGGGCTTCACCTAGAAAAGGTGAAGGAAGGCCTGTACATTGTCAAGAAGGAGGACGCGCCTCCAGAGCATCGAGATCGAGCCGATAAAGAACCAGCCCGCCATGCTGGAGGGAACGATCGGGAAGAGGCGGCCAAGCAGGCGGCAACTGAATGAGCCGGTGACATCACTCCCCCTTCTGGAAGAAGCGGTAAGTGAGTCAGACCTCCTGTGGGGGAGAGTGACTCAACAAAGATTGACATGCACAAACTCCGATTGGTTGTGCGATGGAGCGTGCGTTGTTTGCGCACGTCCGCCCACCCTCCAGCATTTTTGAAAGGGGAGATAGGGACGGTGACCTTGAATACAGGCTCACCGTCCCTGTCTCCCTTTCTACACGCCGGCCGCCGTATTGCGGTCGATTGTATGACTGGATAGCAGGCGGCGGAATGTCTCTGTGCTGCTCGCTCGCGCTGATAATGGAACGTGCGCACCTGGCCGTAATACCGGCACAAGCCTCGACTCAGAAAGAAACCACCAGCACGGATCAGCGCTCCGTTCTAGTGGAGCATGCGATCGTTCTACTATACACCGGTTACCGTAATTGTTACCCGCACAGGCGCCCATGTGGATACCATGGCGACCCGACGCGCGCCTGCTCCTGCCCACCGAGCGCCGTCGCCCGCTACCAGAAGCGCATCAGCGGCCCGCTGCTCGACCGCATTGACATCCATGTTGAGGTCCCGCGGGTGGAGTACGAGAAGCTGACTGGCAAGGGCGAGGCCGAGTCGTCGGCGCAGGCGCGGCGGCGCGTGCTGGCGGCGCGCGAGCGGCAGGCGCGGCGCTTCGCGGGCTCCGAGCGCGTGCGGGTGAATGCGGATATGGGGCCGGCGGAGGTGCGCAAGCACTGCGAGGTGGAGGCGTCGGCGCAGCCGCTGCTGCGGGCGGCGGCGCGGGCGTTCCGCCGCGTGCTCAAGTTGGCGCACGATCGCGGACCTGGCCGAGGCTGGGCAGATCGCCGCGCCGCAACGCGCGGAGGCGCCGCAATAGCGGCCAGGGGTGGATGTGGGGTGAGCGGGCGGTTGCATGCGGTGGCTATCTGTGGGCATATAATGCTGCGATGAAGGGATGTGGCGAGCGCCGCTGGGGTCATGCTGAGGGAATGGGCGAGAGTCGGCGGCCACATCGGGGGAGCGCATGGCCAAAGCTGTCCACATCCACGCGCTGGATACGCTGCCACGCCCGCTGACTAGCTTCATCGGGCGCCGGCAGGATCTCGCCGCGCTCAGCCGGACGCTGGCGTCCACGCGGCTGCTGACGCTGGTGGGCGTCGGTGGTTGCGGCAAGACCCGCCTGGCGCGCGAGGTGGCGGCCGGCTCGCTCGACGCCTATCCCGATGGCGTCTGGTGGGCCGATCTGACGCCCCTCGCCGATCCTGCGCTCATCATCCAGACCCTGGCAACCGCCTGCCGGGCCGATGAGAAGTCAGGTGAAGCGCTACAAGACACGCTCGTCGCGCGACTCGCCCCGTCTAATAGCCTGCTCATCCTCGACAATTGTGAGCATCTCATCGAAGCCTGCGCGCAGGTCGCGCAGACGCTGCTCTCCGCTTGCCCCGCGCTGACCATCCTGGCGACCAGCCGCGAGACGCTCAACATCGCGGGCGAAACCGTCTACGCCGTCCCAACGCTGGATCTGCCCGACACCGCTACCGGCCAGATCGCCTCCGCCACCGATCTCGACATCAGTCGCCATACCGACGCCGTCCTGCTCTTCGTGGAGCGAGCGGCGGCGGTTTCGCCCGCGTTCACGTTGGACCAGACGACCGCTCCGGCGGTGGTGGCCATCTGCCGCCGCCTCGACGGATTGCCGCTGGCCATCGAGCTGGCCGCAGCGCGCGTGCGCGTGCTCGCGCTGGAAGACATCGCCGAGCGGCTGACCACAGCCACTCGCCTGATGACTGGGGGCAGCCGCACGGCGGCGCCACGCCACCAGACCCTGCGCGCGACGCTGGACTGGAGCTATGCGCTGCTTCCCGAGGCTGAGGCGCTGCTGTTCCAACGGCTGGCGGTCTTCGCAGGTGGGTTCACGCTTGAAGCGGCGGAGGCGGTGGGAAGTGGCGAGGGCGTCGAATCCGCTGATGTCCTGGACCTGTTGAGCCATCTCCTCGACAAGTCGCTGGTGACGATCCAGCGCGAGCAGGACGCCCAGGATGGGTACGCCCGGCGCTACCGGCTCCTCGAAGTGCTGCGGCAATACGGCGAGGAGAAGCTGACCGCATCCGGTCAAGCGGAGAGGGTCCGCGCCCGCCACCACGACTACTTTCTCCAGCTCGCGGAGCTGGCCGAGACGGAGTTGGAGGGCGCCGCACAGCTTCAGTGGCTCAACCGGCTGGAGCAGGAGCATGACAACATCCGCGCCGCCCTGCGATGGAGCATCGAGCAAGCGCGCGATGACGGCGCCGCCCGTCTGGCAAACCGCATCTGGCGTTTCTGGCTCGTGCGTGGCTACCTCAGTGAGGGGCGGAGCTGGCTGCGCGAGGCGCTGGAATTGGTCCCGGAGCGCGTCCCCACGCGCGCCCGCGCGCTGCTGGCGCTGAGCATTCTGTCCTTCTACCACGAAGGCTATAGCGCCGCCATCGCGCCCGCCGAGGAGGCGCTGGCGATCTACCGCGGGCTGGAGGATATGAAGGGGCTGGCGACCGCGATCCTCAATACCGGAGTTCTCGCGCTCAGCCACGGCGACTATGCCCAGGCGATGACCTGTTTCGAGGAAAGCCTGCCTTTGTGCGCGCGGGTGGGCTACACGCATGGCGCTGTCCTCTCGCTCAGTTCGATGGGGCAGGCCGCGCTGAATCTGGGCGAGTACGCGCGGGCGCAGGCGCTGGAAATCGAAAGCGTCGCTCTGGCGCGCGAGTCGGGAGACATTCGCAACATCGCCGGGGCCCTGACCGATCTGGGCGTCACATTCCTGGCGCAAGGCGAGCACGCCCACGCGCTGCCCTATTTCGAGGAGAGCCTGGCGCTCCGCCGCCTGCAAGCCGACAGGGGCGGCGCGGCCCACACGCTGCTCTACCTGGGTCGTGTCGCGCTGGCACAGGCGCGGCCCGCCGACGCGAGCGCGCATTTTCAGGAGTCGCTGGCGCTGCGCCTGGCGATTGGTGACCTGGAGGGGCAGGCCGCCGCGCTCGAAGGGCTGGGCGCGCTCGCGGCGCAGGCGGGCGATGGCGCCGCCGCCGCCCACCACTTCGGCGCGGCGGCGGCGGCGCGTGAGCGTGTTCGCGCGCCTGTTTCCGCGCTCGACCGCGCCTTCACCGAGCGCTGGATTGCCGTCGCCCGCGAGCTGCTGGGCGAAGAAGCCTATGCCCGTGAGCTGGCCGCTGGCCGCGCGCTCACGCCCGACGCCGCCTCACCGGCGCTAGCCAGCGCCGCCAGCGCCGAGGACGCGCCGGTTCGGATCTCCAGCGGTCCCCTGCGCCGGCCAGAAGCCAGGCGAGAGCCGCGCGCGCCGGTCGCGCTGCGCGTCTATGCGCTCGGCGCGCCGCGCGTCTACCTCCCAGAGCGGCAGATTGAGCCGACGGACTGGACTTACGCGAAGGCCCGCGAACTGTTCTTCTTCCTGCTGACCCACGGCTCCGCCAGTAAGGAGCGTATCGGCCTGGCGCTCTGGCCAGACGCCGACGCTGCCCACGTGCGCCAGCAACTGCACCCCGTGCTGCATGCCCTCCGCCGGGCGCTGGGCGCCTCGGATTGGGTGCTCTTCGAGCGGGGATGCTACCGCTTCAACCGCGAGCGAGCCTACAGCTACGATGTCGCCGCTTTCGAGGCGGCGCTCGCCCAGGCGCGGCAGGCGCTGACGGCTGCGCCTGATGCGCCAGGTCAGGCCATCTCCCTGCTGG
>DASTKI010000150.1:0-2417 GCA_035716045.1 Ktedonobacterales bacterium | reverse complement strand
GCGAGAGGTGGCGCGGCAGGCCCAGCAGACGGGAGGCGAGGTCGAGGGCGAGCGGCAGGCGAGTGAGGAGCTTCGCCCGGAGCGCCCGCGCGCGTGGCCCGCCAGCGCCCGCCCCGATCACGCGCGCCAGCTCATCGCGCGCCGCCAGCAGGGCCGCGCGGCCGCCGTGATGATGCAACACCTTGGTCATGTGATCAACGAGCGGGAGGGGGTAGCCAAGGGCCTTGGCGGCATCGCGCAGGGCGGAGCGCGGGCGGTAGGTGATGACGTTGGCGACCATCGCCGCGTGCCGCTCGGTGTACGTCCGCTCGACGTAGCGGATCAGCTCTTCGCGGCGGTCGGACTGAACATCTATGTCAATGTCGGGCATGCCGCGGCGCTCGGGCGTGAGGAAGCGCGCGAAGAGCAGGCGATGGGCGATGGGGTCTACGCCGGTGACGCCGAGCAGGTAGGCGACCAGGCTGTTGGCGGCGGAGCCACGCCCGCTGACGCGGATGCCCAGGCGCCGCCCGGCGGAGACGATGTCATGGACGCAGAGGAAGAACTCTTCCAGCTCCAGCCCGGAGATGACCTCTAATTCGTGGGTCAGCTGCGCCCGCTGGACGCTGCCGGGCGCGAGCGCTTCGGGAGTATGGGCGTAGCGCTCGCTCAGGCCGCGCTCGCACAGCTCCGTCAGGCGCGCGCGCGGCGTCACGCCATCGGGCAGCGGCACGCGCGGGGCGACACACGCCGGGCGGAGCAGGCCGACGCCGCCCACCACACAGCGGGCGGCGATTTCCGCGCTGGTTGCCAGGGCGTCGCCTGCCCAGGGGAACATGCTCATGCGCTCCGCCAGCTCTTCGCCGCCGATGAGCGCCTCGGCGTCGTTGCGCGGGCGCTCGCGGTGGGGTTGATCAACGGTGATTCCCAGGCGGACGCAGGTGAGCAGGTCGTAGAGTGGATAGTCCTCGCGGGTGGCGTAGCGCGCGCCATTGGTCAGCGCCAGCCGCGCGCCGGTCGCCTGCGCCACATCAGCCAGCGCCTGGGCGAGATGGACGCTGTCGGGCAGCAGGTGATGCTGGACCTCGATGAAGAGGCGCTCCGGCCCGAAGGCGGCGAGGTAGCGCCGCGCCAGCTCGTCGGCGACGGCGCGGCGGCCCGCCAGCAGCGCTTGCGCCAGCGGCCCCGCGCGTCCGCCAGTCAGGATGATGAGTCCATCCGGCGCGGCGGCGAGCGCGCTGAAGGGGATGACAGGGGCGTCGGGATGGGAGAGGTTGGCGTCGGTGAGGAGCTGGCAGAGCCGCGCGTAGCCGGTCGGGTTCTCGGCGAGGGTGACCACACGCGCCGTCTCCGCCGCGCCGAAGATCGGCGCGACATCATCCACCACGACCAGCTCCGCGCCAAGGATACCGCTGACGCCCGCCTCGGCGCAGGCGGCCTGGAAGCGTACGGCGCCGGCCAGCGTCATGTGATCGGTGAGGGCGAGAGTGGGCATGCCGAGCGTGCTGGCCCGCGCGACCAGCGCCTCGACGGAGGAGCCAGCGCGTAGGAAGCTGAAGGCGCTGGCGCAGTGCAGCTCAGCATAGGGGGCGCGGTCAGCGCGATCAGCGCGGCCCTGAAGGGCCGGCGCACGGCGCGGGGGGCATGAATGCCCTGGGCCTTTAGGCTCGCGTCGCGTGCCCTGGCCTTTCAAGGCCGAGAGGGCGTCCACGCGGCCATCAATGGCCAGCGCGCGAACGGGTGGCTGGCTGGCGGCTGAAGCCGCGCTTGGATGTGATGACCCAATCAATGGATGCGACATCGTGGTGGCCTAGTCGTGGGCGCGGTCGAGGACCCACCGGCCGCTGGCGGCGTCGTGGTAGAGGTCGAAGATCTGCTCGCCCTGCGGGTCCACGCAGCGCACGCGGTAGTAGACGCGCTCGGTGGGCGGGAGGACATCCGCCGCGGCGTCTATCCCCTCGGCTACGTCGGCGGCGGGAGCGGCCCACCAGCGATCGCGCAGGCGCCAGGTATCCAGGATGGCGTCCACCTGATACCAGACACCACGCCAGGAGAACGCCTCCAGCGGCCCCGGCGTCGGCGCCGCGCGCCGGACCAGAACAGTCTCGCCGTACTGATGCGCCATATATTCCTCCCTTCCCGGCCCGGCGAATGGGTTCGCGCCTGAAAGGCCTGGGTCTGCCCACGAGGCCCACCCGCGCGAACCCGCATATTATCTGTTTCGGATGCGCGACGCGCCTCACCACCAGTGCGGCTGGGGCGGGGTGATGGCGCTCGCTTCCCGTGGGCCGCCCGCAGCGCGGGCGGTGGCCTGGGCTGGCGCGGGCCGCTCGCGCGAGGGCGCGCCGAGGCGGATGAGCTGGGCGCGCTCTTCGGGTAGGATGGCGTCGGGCTGTGTGGTCGCCAGGCGGTAGAGAGCGGGCGCGCCGTAGCGCCTG
>DASTKI010000149.1:0-7058 GCA_035716045.1 Ktedonobacterales bacterium | reverse complement strand
TGGCGCGCGCCAGCCCAGCGCGGCTTGTGGCCTACCAGGTTCGGCGGTGGCCGATGTGATAACCAGAACAGATCGGACAGAAGTAGGCGGTGAAGTCCTCGCCGTAATGGGCGGCGGCGGAGTCTCGCGCCCCCGCCGCTTCCCTCAGCGTCTTCCAGCGAATCTTGCCTTCGTGCATGCGGACGAGTCTTGGCGGCTGCCGCTTGGGCGGCGCCAGATGCGCGTATTTGTTCGTGGACATGGATTCCCTCTCTGCACGACTACGACTGGCCGTTGTCTTTCCTACGAGCGGGAGTGGAATCCGGTTTTGCGGCTGAGCCGTTTAGATGTGATCGCACGCCACCCCGCGTCGCATGCGACGCGGGGTGGCGTGCGGGTTGAGAGAGTAGCAGGTTGGCGGGGCTGCTAGAGGGTGTAGTCGCCGGTATGCGCGTCTTCGAGGTAGCGCGCGAGGAGGGTGGCGGCGGCGTCAAGGTCGGCGACGCTGACCATCTCGTTGACGGTGTGGACGTAGCGCGAGGGGATGGAGATGGTGATGGCCGCCGCGCCGCCCTTGGCCCGCTGCATGGCGCCCGCGTCGGTGCCGCCACGGGGGAGCACCTCGAGCTGGTGCGTAATCTCGTGGCGCTCGGCCACCCGGCGCAGGTGCTCGACCAGCTTGAAGTTGGGGATGAAGCTGGAGTCGAAGACCTTGATGGCCGCGCCCGCGCCCAGCCGGGTCACGGCGTCGGGCTCAGGCATGCCTGGAGTATCAACCGCCAGGGTGGTGTCAATGGCGATGGCGACATCGGGGTCCACGCTGAACGAGGCGGTGGTGGCGCCGCGTAGGCCGACCTCCTCCTGGACGGTGGCGACGGCGACGACGGTCGCGCTGTGCTTGCCCAGCTGGCGCAGCGCTTCGATCATCGTGAAGACGCCGGTGCGGTCGTCCATCGCCTTGCCGATCACATTGTCGCCAACGCGCTCGAATGTGCGGTCGAGCGTGACGGAGTCGCCCAGCGAGACCAGCTCCTTGACGCGCTCGCCGGGCAGGCCGAGATCAATATAGAACTCCTCCAGCTTGGGGCCGTTAGGCTTCTCATCGCCGAGCAGGTGAATCGGCTTGGTGGCGGGAGTGAGCACGCCGCGCAGGCGCTCGCCGGAGCGGGTGTGGACGACGACGCGCTGGGCGACGAGCACGCGCGGATCGAAGCCGCCAAGGGGCTGGATGCGGGCGAAGCCGCGCTCGTCAATGTAGCGGACCATGAAGCCGATCTCGTCCATGTGGGCGGCCAGCATCACGCGTGGAGCCTTCGCATCGGAGCCGCGCTTGACGCCGATCACGTTGCCCAGCGCGTCTACTGTCAGCTCATCCACGAGCGGACGCAACTCTTCGATGACCAGCGCGCGCACCAACTCCTCGCGCCCCGAGACGCCGGGAGTCTCGCTCAGGCGCTTGAGAAGGTCGAGGTTGACGCCGCGGTTGGTGGTCTTTCGCTCGGTCTTGGGGGAGGATTTCACCGCCATGTGACTCGCTCCTGTTCTTGGGCTAATGGGTGGATGGTTGATTGATGTGGCGGGAGCGCGCGTGGAGATGGCCAGGCGTGGCGCGATGGGTGGGGTTTGACCCGATTATAACATGCCGCCGCTATATGGAAGACGTGCGTCTAACACAAGATTTTCGGGATATTTCGAGCGAATTCATGAGGAGATATGCTGGTTATCGAACGTCAGCGAGCGCGGGCGTTTTCAGCGTTCACGGGCATTGTTTGTGCGTGTCGCACAATCCGGCGCGGTTGGCGCCCAGGCGCCTTGCCCGTTGGAGCGGCGAAGCGCAGCGACTACACTCCTCACTGATGAGAATTGGCGGCAGGACTCAAGCGGTACGGAGGCTCATCAACAGCTATTCAGATGAGGCCGCCGCGCCGCTCCGCCGCGGCGATTCGCTGTAAGCGTGACTCGGTTCAGGCCGCTCCCAGGAGCGTTCAGGCGGTTTCTCATCATGTGGTGTTTCTTGTGCAGTTTGGTCAGTGCATGATGCACAATCGCGCCGGGCGTGGAGTGACCTCCCATCGGCATGTCTCCCATCCATCTTGAGGCGCCGCCGCCTCCCCTGACCGTGTCGGTCTCCCTCTCAAGCAATGAAGCAAGCGGCGCATATGTGTCCGCGCGCGCTCCTGTGCGATGAGTATCAAGTAGGAGAGGAGATCTTCGTGGCGACCACGTCAATGCCCTCTGAAGCGGCGCCCGCGGCGCCTGTGCTCGCGCCCGCGAAACCCGCGCGCCGTTCCTCCTTCATCATCTACGTCCTCGTCCTGCTGGCCATCGGCGCGGCCGCGGGTCTGGCGTCCCGCCTCCTCGCTGGCGCGTCGGCTGGCGCGTTCGACGCGGGGGCGATCAATACCGGCGATACCGCCTGGGTGCTGGCGGCGGCGGCGCTGGTGATGCTCATGACGCCCGCCGTGGGATTCTTCTATGGCGGCATGGTCAGAAGCAAGAACGTCGTGAGCGTGATCAAGCAATCACTGCTCATCTTGTGTCTCGTCAGCGTGCAGTGGGTGGTCTTCGGCTATAGCCTGGTGTTCGGCGCCGACCATGGCGGCGTCATCGGTGGACTCGACTTCTTTGGCCTGCGCGGGGTGGGCTACGCGCCCAATCCCGCATACGCCGCCAGTATCCCGCAGCTCGCCTTCATGATCTTCCAGGCGATGTTCGCCATCATTACCCCCGCGCTCATCATCGGCTCCTTCGCGGAGCGCATCCGCTTCCGCACGCTCGTCCTCTTCGTGCTCCTGTGGACGACGCTCGTATACGATCCCATCGCCCACTGGGTCTGGGGCGCGGGCGGCTGGCTACATCGCCTGGGCGCGCTGGACTTCGCCGGGGGCACGGTCGTCCACATCAGCGCCGGATTCGCCGGCCTCGCCGCCGCTATCGTCATTGGCCGGCGGCTTGGCGTCAAGCCGGGGCAGTCCGTCCAGGCCAATAATGTCCCGTTCGTGCTGCTGGGCGCCGCGCTGCTCTGGTTTGGCTGGTTCGGCTTCAACGCCGGAAGCGCGCTCGGGGCCTCGCCGCTCGCGGTGAGCGCGTTCGTCGTGACCAACACGGCGGCCGCCGCGGCTGGGCTGACCTGGATGGCGCTGAGCTGGGCCGAGACCGGCAAGCCGAGCGCGATGGCGACGGCGACGGGCGCGGTCTGCGGCCTGGTCGCCATCACGCCCGCCAGCGGCTTCGTCGGCCCGATGGCCAGCATCGCCATTGGCGTCATCGCTGGCGTCGTAACGTATGTCATGCTGCTGCTGCGCAGCCGCAAGCTGCGCGTTGACGACTCGCTGGATGTCTGGGCGGCGCACGGCATGGGCGGACTGGTTGGCGCGATCCTGACCGGCGTCTTCGCCGAGAAGGCGATCAACGCCGCGGGCGCCAACGGCCTGCTCTTCGGCAATCCCGGCCAGCTGGCGATCCAGGTCGTCGCGGTGGCCGCCTCCCTGACGTACGCCTTCCTCATGACGTACCTCATCCTCCGCCTGCTCAAGCGCTTCGGCCTTCGCGTCGCGCCCGAGGACGAGGAAGAAGGGCTCGACCTGGCGACCCATGGTGAGGAGGGCTATCGCCTGTAGTCGTCGCCTATCGCGCAACGGCCCCTGGTATCTGGCGCCAGACACCAGGGGCTGCCTGCTGCCCCCATAACGTCACGGTCGGTCGCTGTGCGCGCGGGGGCGTGCAGGTCGTAGATATGCTCCTGTCGCGTTCACTGGATTTGCCCGAGGAGCGGCCCGAGAATGGCGCGCTGGGCCTGCGCGTATTCAACCGTCGGAGCGGCCATAATCCGTGATGTAGTCCCACAGAATCATGCGGACGCCATCATCGCCACATACGGCGGCGAGTGGCTCGACCATCGCCAGGACGAGGCGCCAGTCATCGGGAGTTGGCTCGCGCTCATTGAGCGATTTCAGTTCACCCCATGTTAGCCACGTAGCGAACCACGGAGCATTCCAACCTCCCGCATCTTTGGCGACAAGTCTCGATACATCGTCAGGCAAGCCATGCCCGGGCGCCAATGGCCCTTTTCCTGCGAGCATGTCAGTGAACGGCGGCTCATAGCGCAGGTCAGCCTCGTCATCGAGCAGTGGATCGAGATTGATCGCTGGCGCCCACTCGTCAAAATACCATTCCGAGGCTGGATTCTTACACTCGACCCATCCCGTCACATGGATGCTCATCTTGTCACCCCTTATGCGTCAGCGCCTCTGTCAGCGCCTCTGATAGTCTGTTCCACTAGGCACGATTATGCACGATCACAGGAGGTGTAGGGCGCATCATGCCATCTGAGCGATACAATATGCCCCGTGCGCTCGGGACGATAGCGCGGACGGGATGGTGAGCGCGCCAAGTGGCTGAGTGGCGTACTCATCCTCAATACCATGAGGATGTGCGAGGATGGTCGGGAGGGGACGGATGCCACGCAAACTTCGCGAATTGCGCGCTGATTTGCGGCGCGAGGGGTTTGCGCCTGACCATCAAACGGGTAGCCATCAGGTCTGGAAGCACCCGCTCATATCTGGAGTCAGCGTCAACCTGGCTGGGAAAGATGAAGCGGACGCGAAGCCCTATCAGGAACGCGAGGTACAGACAGCGATTCGCAGGCTGCGCGAGGCGAAACAGAGGGAGCAATAGCCATGACCAATGCGGATGTAGCGCCGCGCTACTCGATGCTCATCCAATGGTCGGATGAGGACCAGGCGTTTCTCGTCACACTCCCCGAATGGATGGACCGCGTGCTTGGGCCGGTAACGCATGGCGATACCTACGAAGAGGCGGTCAGGAACGGGCGGGATGCGCTCGACGCGCTGATCGCATCAGCGCGCAAGCACGGCGAGCCGCTGCCGCTGCCGCGCACAGTCGCAGGGGTATAGGAGCGTCTACGCGGCGCTGGCTGTCTCTCGGCGGAAGAAGCCCACAAACAGGAGAATGAGCCCCGCGAGCGAGAACAGCGAGCCAATCACGGCGGCCAGCATCTCAAGCGCGTACTGCGAAAATACAACCGACCGCAATGCTACAACCATCATCATGAAGAGCTGCGCAATGCTCGTAGGGAAAGCGAGGCCGAATAGGATGAGCCCAATACCTAAGAGCATCAGCTTGATCGAGGTTGAGGTCACGGCGCGCTCCTAACTCTTCCTGAGACGTACTATTGCTTCACCCACACCCATACTTCACCTGCGCGCAAGTATATCAGCGCTCCTTCGCTCTGTCCAGCGCCGCCCGCCCGCCATGCGGCTGTCAGCCTCCGCGCGATACAATATCCCCACATGCCTGCGGCAATGCGGCGCGGGCGCGATGGAGAGCGAGCCGGGAGCGCGGGGGCCGCGCCGTGGCTCTGACACGTGAGGATGGGGCCACATGAGCACAGCCAACAGCGGGCTCGCGCCCAACTATTACATGCACGTCTTGCCCAATGGCCTGCGCATGGTGGGGCAGCGAATGCCCAGCCTGGCGTCGGTGACGTTCGGCTTCCAGGTCCCGGCGGGCATTCGCGACGAGCCGGACGACCAGCTGGGCCTGACCTATCTGCTTTCCGACATGATGTTCCAGGGGACCGAGACACGCAACGTGCGCCAGCTCACCGAGGCCTTCGAGGCGATCGGCGCGCGCAAGGGCGGCGAGAACGCGATGGAGTTCGCGCGCTACTCAGCGCAGATCGTCGCCAACCGGATGGACCCAGCGTTGGAGCTGTTCGCTGATGTGATGCTGCATCCCGTCATCCCAGAGGACGAGTTTCAGCAGATGCGCGCCGTCCAGCTTCAGGACATCCGCCGCCGCGACGATGAGCCGATGCGCCGCATCTTCGACCTGGTGCGCGAGCGCTTCTTCGCTGGGTCGCATCTGGGCCGCCGCTCGCTCGGCCTGCGCGAGACAGTGGAGGCGCTAACGGCGGAGGACCTGCGCGCGTTCTATCGCCAGCGCTACAAGCCCGATGGCGCGCTGTTCGCCATCGCGGGCGCGTTCGACTGGGATCATGTGGTGGAGCGAGTCGGCGCGCTCTTTGGCGCCTGGGAGGGCGCCGCGCCCGCTGCGACGATGCCGCCGCCCGCGCCGGAGACGGGCGTGAGCGTCGAGTTGATCGAAGGCAATCAGGAGCACATCGGGATGGCCTTCCCCTTCCCGATCTATGGCGACCCCGACTACTACGCCGCTAGCGTCGCGCTGGAGATCTTCGGCGGCGGGATGACGTCGCGACTCTTCCATGAGGTGCGCGAGAAGCGCGGGCTGGTCTATTCCGTCTCGGCGATGTTCGCGCCCAACGGCGAGTTCGGCGCGGGCTATCTCTACGCCGGGACGACGCCGGAGAAGGCCAGCGAGACGGTCAAGGTGATGCTCGACGAGCTGCGGCTGCTCCAGGAGCAGGGCGTGAGCGAGGACGAGCTGGCGCGGGCGAAAACGCAACTCAAGAGCGAGTTGGTGATGCGCGGGGAGAGCTCGGCGGCCCGCATGGGAGCGCTCGCCCGCTCATGGTGGTTCGAGCGCAAGCTGACGACCATCCAGGAGTTGAAGGCGGCGGTGGACGCTGTCACCACCGAGCAGATCCTCGGCCTGATGCGCCGCTTCCCGCCGACGAAGCCGCTGGTGATCGGGGCCATCGGCCCGCGCACCGCCGAGGAGCTGACCGGCGACGCGCTGAGCGCCCTGGCGTAATCAGCGCTCGCGCGATCATCCCACCTGACGTTGCAGGAATGCCAGGGTCCTCTCGTTGAACTCGTCCACGCGCTCGTAGATCGGCGCGTGGGCGCACTCCTCGAAGATCAGCAGCTCGGCGCCGGCGATGCCCTCCCGTAAGGGCTTGGCGAAGCGAGTCGAGGTGACGTGGTCGTGGCGCCCGAACGTGATCAACGTCGGCGCCTGAATGGCGCCGAGCTGGTCCTGCGCGTCGTGGGCGAGCACCGCGCCCGACTCGCTCATGAACGCCTCTACCGGCTGCACGGGCCGCCCGCGCACGAACGCGGACAGCGCCTCGATGTAGTCTGGGCGCGCGGCGTAGAGCTCAGGCGTGAAGCACCAGGGAAAGATCCCCAGAATGG
>DASTKI010000148.1:0-15498 GCA_035716045.1 Ktedonobacterales bacterium | reverse complement strand
AACCGACGCGAGATCGAATACGTCCCCCCGTATCACCCGCAACCGCTCGTGGTGGAGAGGGAATGTTTCCGGGCGCCGGGTTATAGCCGTCACTGCATGCCCCTCAGCAAGCGCTTGTTTCGTCACGAGGCGCCCGGTTGGACCATTAGCTCCAAACACAGCGATGTTCATTCTGTTCCCCCTTATGAGTGGATACCCTGTCGTCGCGATCATCACGTTGTGGTCGCCACACATGAAGAGGGTTGAGCTGCCCTATTTGGGACAGGCGCCGTTCTGGTTTTGCTCACGCCCAACGTCTTGCGCGTCGCTTGCGGCGTGTCTGAGAATGTTAAGAAAGGAGGCGCCGCGGATCGCGGACGCGCTCAAAGTTTGTCGCCCGCTCTGTTGGGCGCTCTCAACGTCCGCTCCAGCGCACAGTTCAATCCTTCCCCCGCGCTCGTTCGTACATAGTGGAGCGCGCAGGTGGAGCGCAACCGGCGCGAGTGGAGGCATAACGCATGGAGCGGGACACGCCGGGCGCTCCCGCGCGGGTCGCCATCCTGGGCCTGGGCATGATGGGCGGCTCGCTGGGGCTGGCGCTGAAGCGAGCCCGGCCAGCGACGGAGGTTGCGGGCTATGACGCGGCGCCGGGCGTAGCGGAGCGGGCGCGAGCGCGCGGCGCGATTGATCGCCCCGCCGCCAGCGTCGCGGACGCGCTGGGCGGCGCCAGCCTCGTCGTCATCGCCGCGCCTACCCTGGCGGCGGAGGGTCTGCTGGCGGAGATTGGCGCCCGGTGGGACGCGCTGGCGCCGAATGTGGTCATTACAGACCTGTGCAGCGTCAAGTCGCCGGTGGTGGAGTGGGCGCGAGCGCGACTGCCACAGCCCGCGCGCTTCGCTGGCGGGCATCCGATGTGCGGCTCCGAGCGCACGGGGATTGACGCGGCGGATGCGGGGCTGTATACCGGCGCGCGATGGGTCATCATCGCGACGCTGGAGACGGCCCCCGACGCGCTCGCCCAGGTGGAGGCGCTGGCGCGCGCTGTGAGGAGCCATCCGCTGGTGATGGACGCCGCGGCGCACGATGAGGCGGTCGCGGGCGCCAGCCACCTGCCGCTAGCCGTGGCGGCGACGCTGGCGGGCGCGCTGGCGCAAGACCCAAGCTGGCCTGTGGTCGCCAGACTGGCGGCTGGCGGCTACCGCGACACGACACGCGTCGCCGCTGGGTCTCCCATCATGGGGCGCGACATCCTGCTGGCCAACCGCGAGCGAGTTCTCGCCCGGCTCGACGCCTTCATGGCGGCGCTGGAGCGGTTGCGCGAAGCGGTTGCGCGAGGCGACGGCCCAGCGGTCGAGGCGCTGCTGCGCATGGCGAGCGATGCGCGGCGCGCGTGGGCGGCGGAGCGCGAGCGCGCTGACGGCGACACGGATGGCGTGTTATAACAGACTGAAACAGGCTGAAGGCGCGGCAGGCGCGACACAGCGGAGAAAATGAGGGTACGAGATGGCGCAGCGTCGGGATAACAGGAAGCTAGGTGATCGGGTGAAGAGCCTCTTCACCGTCTCGTCCGCGCTCTCGCTACTGGCGGGTGTGCCGTCGAATCTGGCCACCGTCCGCAAGTTCGTATCGGCGGTGGACTGGCGCGCCGCGCAGGAAGAGATCGCGGGGGAACTGGAAGGCAAGATCGCCATTGTCGGCATGCCCAACTCGGGCAAGTCCACCCTGTTCAACACGCTCGAAGGCAAATACCGATCCTTCGTCTCGACCGAAGCCGGCGCAACGACCGGGTTCGTGCGCGGCTCGTTCGGCCCCTTCGCGCTGATAGACACCCCCGGCCACCTCCACGCCATGCAGGATGAGGCCATTCATGAAGCCACCGCCGTTCTCTACCTCATTGACGCCACCCAGGGCGTGCGTCCGCGTGACGCCGAGGTCATCCAGCGCTTGCGCGATGGCGAGAAGCCGTTCGTGGTGGCGCTCAATAAGACCGATTTGGTGGCGGGCGATGTGGATGAGGCGGCGGCGCATGTGGCCGCGCGCCTGCGCGTGCCGGATGTGACGCCCATCTCTGGCCAGACTGGCGACAACGTCGCCGAAGAATTGATTCCCGCGCTGATCAATACCAGCCCCGAGACGGCGCTGATGCTGGGGCGCCTGCTCCCGGAGTACCGGCGCAAGGCGGCGAACAAGCTGGTGCGCTCGGCGACGCTGATCAGCCTGGCGGCGGGGCTCCAGCCCATCCCACTGGTGGATATCCCCATCCTGCTCAGCAATCAGGTGCGTATGACGCTGCGCGTCGCGGCGGTCTATGGCGAGCCGGTGACCGCGCAGCACCTGCGCGAGCTGATCGCGACCGTGGCGGGCGGCCTGGCGATGCGCTACCTCGCCGAGGAGGCCGCCAAGCTGGCGCCGTTCGGCGGCGACCTGATCTCCGGCGCGATCGCCGCCGCTGGCACCTACGCGCTAGGGCAGGTGGCTATCGAGTACTTCGAGCGCGGCAAGCAGCTCTCCTCCAAGCAGATCAACGAGCTGTTTCGAGGCTATTACCGGCGCTACCGCGAGGAGCATCCTTCCGATAAGCCCGCGCCCGCCCTGCCGTCGCCAAGCAATCCCGCCACCGCAAGCGACATTGGCGGCGAGGCATAGCGCGGAGATGCCTTCATGGCAGCGGCCATGGCTCTTTGCCGCCCAATCGCGCCCGCCACAGAGCAGCGCGTCACGCTCCCGCCTGCTCCGCCGCGGCGGTCGCGCGTCGGGCGCCACTGCGCGCCATGCTGCGTACGCTGGCGACGAAGAGCAGAGCCTCGCTCAGGAACAGCAGGTTGATTCCTGAGCGTCAGTCCAATGGGCAGGCTGATCCCCTCGACGACGCCGGACGTGCAGGCCGTCGGGTCGTCGGGTCGCCCGCTTTCTCCAGCCGCCGTCATTCCCCACCTCTACATTGTCTTCGAGCGGCGCCTTCAGGCGCTTACAGCGCGTTGACGCCATTGCGCCGGAGGGCTGCCCAAAGCCCGTTTGAAGGCGCGGTTGAACGCCGCCTCGGATTCGTAGCCGACCCGATACGCTACGAGCGCGGCGCTAAGGGTCGTTGACCGCAACAGGCCAGCGGCGACCTGGAGGCGCCATTCGCTGAGATATTGCATGGGAGCGCGCCCCAAGAGTCGGCTAAATCGCTCGTTGAGGGTTGAGCGCGAGCTGGCGACGCGCCGCGCCAACTCTTCGACCGTCCACTTGCGAGATGGTTCGGCATGCAGCTCGAGGAGGGCGGGGCCGACCACGGGGTCGCGCAGGGCAGCAAGCCAGCCTGTTTCGAGCTGGGGCTTGCTCTCTACATACAGCCGTAGCATCTCGCTGAACACCAGCTCCGGCAGGCGAACCGCGACACTCTGGCGTGTTGGGTGAGGAGCGGTTGACGCATCAAGCGCATACTGAATGCTTGCGGCGACCCACGCCGCCGCTGGCCCGGCTGGCGGCCTGACGCTGAACAGCGGAGGCAATGTGCCCATGACTGGCTCAAAGATCGGATCGTCACACTGAAGATAGCCGCAGACGACACTCGTCCGGGCGCCCCCGCTACCGCTATTGATCATGGAAAACGGGCCCCACGGCGGCGATGGCATGACGGATGTGATAGGAACCGGGCGCCACGGCTGCGCACTACTCATGCTGCTCATCGTGTGCACGTGCCCGTATGGCAGGATCACCACCTCACCTGCGCTCACCTGCAATTGCTCGCCGCTGCGCAAGCGTAGCCAGCACTGTCCCTCACTGATGATGTGAAACAAGATCAGCCGCTGTCGCCGCAGCTGCAGGAGTTCGACGAGGTCATCACACGGAGCGGATTCATAGGCCCACGGGGCGGTATATTCGGCCCGCAGGAAGATAGCGCCGGACAAGCGAACCGCCGCGAGCACGTCGGCCACCAGATCCAGGGGCGCCGTCCGTCTCACAAAATCCAGCGGATCGGTCAATTCATCCGGCGTTTGCATCAAGGAGTGACCGGCTTCCTATGGATATAGTCTGAGCATGATCGTTGACATGGTAGCACATACCATGTCTGTACACCGAGAGGGTACAAAATGCCGCTGTACATTGACCAGCACAAGCACATTGAGGGGCTTACAGCTGAGGCAGTCGCTGGGGCTCACCAGCGCGACGTGGAGACGCAGGGGAAGTATGGGGCGAACTTCGTGCAGTACTGGTTCGACGAGGCCGCCGGCAAGGTGTTCTGCCTGGTGGACGCGCCGAGCAAAGAGGCGGTCGAAGCCGTACACCGGGAGGCGCACGGTCTGCTGGCCGACGAGATCACCGAAGTGAAAGCGGGCGCCTAGCCCTAGAGCCGACTGCATAGTCAATTCGTGTGGATTATGCCACTCGACTCCTCCCTGACCTGACGGCGCCTCCGCGACTGAGCGCTGTTGGGGACAGGGAGGAGTCTCTTTGTGTTCAAACGGTGCAACCAGGGTGCGCGCGCGTTGCGTGGGCAGGCGGCGTGGGTTTCAGCGTCTAGGCCGTCCGTGATCCAGTTTATCTGTTCTCTTGCCACCCTTTCCACCCGCGTCACGGCCTGGTGGGCTTCATCCGCTCAATTGCTCTCCTCGATTGATGGCCCTCCCATCTCGCTATACAAGCCGCGCGCGATATGCTAGAGTGCGGTGATGCCGCTGGCTAGCGCGGTTGGACGAATGCGACAAGGCTGGACGAATGCGACTCATGTGTAGAGCGAGGGTGTGGGGCAGGTGAGGTCGCGCAGAGCCTCCATCGGCGCCGTGCTGGTCGCCCTGAATACGACCGCGCTCGCTGCGCTGCGGACACTGCCTCCGTCCCCTGCGCCGCTCGCGGAGATGGCGAGCGCCTCGCCGCCTAGCGCCCTCCCGCCTGGCTCCGCCGCGCCACCATCCGTCCACCCGACCCGCCCGACCGAGCCCCTGCGCCCATCCGCGACGAGCGGTCCCGCGCTCAACGCCGATCAGGAAGCGGTCTACCCCGTCTCGCTGCCCGTCACCACCATCGGGCGCGCGCTCGACAACGCCATCAGCCTGCTCGATCCCGCCGTCTCGCGCCAGCAGGCCCGTCTGCTGCTGGAGGATGACGGCTGGTGGATCGAGAACATCTCGCAGCGCAATCCGCTCTGGGTGGGCGGCGTGAAGGTCGCCCCCGGCGCGCGCGAGCGAGTCCTGCCGGGCCAGACGCTTCAGCTTGGCTCCTCGCGCCTCCAACTGCTTGCGCCCCTCCAGGCGACCCCACGCGCCAGCCAGAGCGCGGTCCAGCAAGCGACTGGAGACCGCGCCGGGCGCTTCCCGTACAACCCGCTCGGCCCAGGAGTCACCTTGCAGTTCGCGCTGCGCGGGCGTCTGAGTCGCAGCGCGCGGTGGGCGCTGCTGGCCGTGGCGGTGGTGATGTTCCTCGCCAGCGCGATCCTGACGCTGGACATCGCGGCGCTGGCAGGACAGGCGGCGCTGGCCAGCGGCGGTCTGCGGCAGGAGCTCACCGCGCTGGCGATCCCCATTGCGCCCGCGCTAGGCGTCGCGCTGGTCGTTGGCGCGCTGGACCGCTATGAGCGCGAGCCGCCGGTGATGATGATCGCCGCCTTCCTCTGGGGCGCGATCATTGCCATCCCGCCCACGCTCTACATCGAGCGGGCGCTCGACGGCGCGCTGATGTCGCTCTTCGGCGCGCTGCCGGGTGCGGCGTCGGCGGGGGGGATGCTCTGGCAGGCGGCGGGGCAGGCGGCGTCGGCGGGCGGTGTCGAAGAGCTGGTCAAGGGCGCCGGGCTGCTCCTGCTGCTCCTGGTCTTGCGCGACGAGTTCGACAATGTCACCGACGGCGTGATCTACGGCGCACTAATCGGCGCCGGCTTCGCGATGGTGGAGAATATCGTCTATTTCGCCGTCACGCCGCACGCCGCGCTGGGCTTCCTAATCGTTGGGCGCATCGCGCTGGGCTGGTTGAGCCACTCCAGCTTTACGGCGCTCTTCGGCGCGGGGCTCGGCTACATCCGCGAGACGCGCGACCGTCGCGCGGGCTGGCTGGCGCCGCTGGGCGGGCTGCTGGGCGCTATCGCGCTGCACACCTATTTCGACTTCATCGCCTTCAGCGCCGGGGCGATCAGCGCCGCGGGCCAGAGCGCGCGCTTCGGCGCGCTGGGGCGCCTGGGAGGCGCGCTGCCACTCGTCACGACCCTCGCCGCCTACACCCCCCTGTTCCTGACCGCGCTGGCGCTGCTGAGCATTACCCTCCAGGCGCTGCGGCGCGAGGCCGCCATCATCCGCGCCTACCTCGCCAGCGAGACGCTCACCGGCGTCGTCACGCCCGACGAATATTTGCTGGCGCAGGACGCGCGCCTGCGCTCGGCGGTCGAGCGCGAGTACGGGCTGCGCTTCGGCTTGCGGGCGTACCTGCTCGCCCGTGGGCTCTACCAGACGGAGACTGGCCTGGCGTTCCGCAAGTGGCATGTCGAGATGGGTGACCCGCCCAAGCGCTCCGAGCGCCAGCCCGAAGACGCCTACCGCGAGCGCATCCCGCGCCTGCGCCGCGCGCTTGCCCACGCGGTGGGCGTATAGCGTCTCCGCCCGCTTGCGACCCACCGCGCCGTCAATGACGAGGCTCGCGCCTACCTCGTCCCCAGATGCTTCTGGAAGAAGGCGGCGGCCAGGCGGTAGGCTCGCAGGGTGTTGGCGCGCTTGGTGAAGCCGTGTCCCTCATCTTCGAAGATGACGTACTCCGCCTCGCGTCCCATCGCGCGCAGCCGCTCCACCATCTGGTCCGATTCGGCCTTCACCACGCGCGGATCGTTCGCTCCCTGCAAGACGAGCAGTGGCGCGCGGATGTTCTCCACCCAGGTGATCGGCGAGCGCTCGCGCAGCATCTCGGTGTCGTCGTCCGGGTCACCCACCCAGGCGGCCATCATGCGCCGCCAGGTCGGCGGGACACTGCGCACGAAGGTGAGCAGGTTGCTCGGCCCGACGATATCCACCGCCGCCGCCCAGTAGTCGGGTAGGCGGGTGACCGCCGAGAGCGTGGCGAAGCCGCCGAAGCTGCCACCGTAGACGCCCAGCCGCGCGCCATCCACCCAGGGCAGCGCGCGCGCGTATTCCGCCGTGGCCTGGATGTCGCGCAGCTCGGCGCCGCCCCAGTCGCGGTGGATCAGCTTCTGGTAGGCCTTGCCATAGCCGGTGCTGCCGCGGATGTTGGGCGCCAGCACGCCGATGCCGCGCGCGAGCAGGTATTGGTAGAAGGCGCGGTACTCGACGCGCTCCTGCGCCTCCGGCCCGCCGTGGATCGAGATGACCACCGGCGCGCGCTGGCTGTCCGACGCGCCGCGTGGGCGGTAGAGCCAGGCGGGAATCTCGCGCCCATCGAAGCTGCGGTACGTGACCAGCTCCGGCGTGATCAGGTCGGATGGCTCCAGGCCGCCCAGCATGCCGAACGTCAGCCGGCGCAGGTGCGGGGTCGTCAGCGAGCCGACGGCGCCCAGTGTCAGGATATAGACCTCAGCGGGCGCGGTAGCGGAGTTGATGCGTAACGCCAGCTTCTGCCCATCCGGTGAGAGCTTCATGTATTCGATGACGCCGATGGGCAGGCCCGAGACGCGCAGCGACGCCTGATCACCATCGCGCAGGTGGAGCTGGCTCCGGCCGCTCTCATTCAGCGTCCACAACAGGCGCCGCCCGTCCGCGCTGAGCGCGACCTGCTCCACGTCCCACTCTGGCGCCAGCACCCACTCCATCTCGCCGCTCGCTAGCAGATAGCGGCCAATGCCCTTGAATTCGCGTCCATGGTCGGTGATGAGGTACAGGCCGGAGCTATCGGGCAGCCAGGGGCCAGGGGCGATGTAGCGCTCGCCCTGGCTCGGCAGCACTTCGTTGATCGAGTCGTCGTGGGTATCCAGCAGCCAGAGGCGCATGTCGGTGTTGCTGCGGATATCCATGACGGTGATGTAGCGCCCATCTGGCGACCAGTTGATGGCGACGTTGAAGCGTCCATTGGCCAGCGCGCGGCGCGTATTACCCGTCACCATGTCGCGGATCAGCACGTCACTATCCGTCGCGACGCGGTCATTGCCAGAGAACGCCAGGTAGCGGCCATCCGGCGAGAGGCCCTCCTCGGATAGCTCGTACTGCGCGTCGGGTCTGGCGGTGAAGAAGGTTGGCGCGCCACCCACGGCGGGGATAGTGAATAGGTCATACTGCTCGCTGCCCGCGCCATCCGCCGCCGCGATGAGGGCGCCGCTGGGCGCCCAGATCAGCGAGCGCGCCGACTCGTCCTCGAACATGGTAATCTGCGAGGCCCAGCCGCCCGCGATCGCCTGCCGCCAGATGTTGAACTGGCCCGAGGTGTTGGTGATGTACGCGACCTGCGAGAAGTCGGGCGAGAACGCGATGGGGCCGATGTGCGCGCGCACGGCGTAATAGCGGGTGAAGTCCGCGTCGACTCCAGCCTCCGCCTCGGGCGCCGATGACGGGGGCGCCTCCTCCGTGGGAGCGGCGCTGGCTGGCGCCGCTGGCGCGGGGGCCTCGCTCGCCGCGGCGGGCGCTTCTGGCGCCTCCGGCGCCGGAGATTCGGGCGTGGTCGCCTGTGGCGCCTCCGGCGCGCCACCCTCAGGCGTGGTCGCCGCGGGCGCCAACGTCTCGGCCGCTGTCCGCGCGGACATGGCCGCCTCAGGCAGGCTGACGGTGGTGATATCTAGATTCGAGGCGCCCGAATGGGCTATCGCCTCCCAGGCCTCGTCCGTCGGGTCGCTGGCGGCAGGGGCGATCTCTGGCGCCGCTTCCGCCGCGTTCTCTGGCTCCGCCGCTGGCGCGGCCGGACGCGCATCGTGGACAACCGGCACGGTGACTGGAGGCCGTGGAGCGTTCTCCGGCGTGGCTCCCTCGCTGGCGACTGTGATATCTGGCCCGGGAGACGCTATAACCTCTTCTCGCAAGGACTGTCCGGTGGGTATGTCGCTAGTGGTCACGCGGGCGGTCACGCCGCCGAGCGCGTCTAGCGACTCCGCTTGATTTGAGGATAATGGCTGAAACTCGTCCGTCACCGGTACTATCCCTCCCAGTCCGTTGTTTATCGTGGGCCCGGCCTATTCCAATTCGACCTGGCGCCCATTCGGGGTACGCCGCGCGGGCGGGGCGCCATCCTGATCGCGCGCGACGTACAAGACGTACAACGGTTGAGCGCACGCGCGGCGTTCGCTCGCGATTCTTCATATTGTACGCTATGCATGGCCGTGAGGCTGCGCAATCGGGCCGTATAGCGCACGAAGTTGGCCGCGGTTCGCTCCCCGTGCTGACGCTCGCCAGGCCGCGTCTGATACACGCTCATTCCACTATTGAGGAGAGCCACTCATGGCTGTACGCCCGCGCGCTCTACGAGGAGGCGCGCCCCGCTCCGGCTGGCGCGCGCTCGCTCCGCTGGCGCTGGTTCTGGCGCTGACACTGACGCTGGCTGGCTGCGCCCTGCCTCAGCTACCCTCAACGCTTACCGGCGTTAGCCGTGATGGCAAGAGCATCACCGTGCCCGCGCGGATCCGCCATGGGGCGAACGGCGCGACGCTGGTGATCGTTGATCTGGCGATCAACGGCAAAGGCCCGTACCCATTCGCGCTCGATACGGGCGCCAGCCTCTCGCTGATTGATCTCCAGCTCGCGCGCCGGCTCGACCTGCCGGTCGCCGGGCCGCCGGAAGACATCACCGGCGTTGGCGGTACGGAGCGTGTGACGCCTGTCACCGTCAAACAGTGGGCGATGGGCGCCGCTACGCTGCCCGCTCGCGCGATTACCAGCGCGCCACTCACCGATTTGCGGAAAAGCGCCGGCATAGACGGATTGCTTGGCTCTGATGTGCTTAGCTCTTTCAACTCAGTAACGATTGATTACGCTAACAGCGCGGTGATCATCACCCCACCCGCCTGACGCTCCTTCCACGCGCCCCACGCCACGCGCCCCCTTTGCCATGCGTATGGTGCTACAATACGCGCGAATGGGACGCGGGCCGCCTGCCCACCCACCGCGCCAGCGCCGGCGCGCCCGGCGCTGGCGGATCGCGGAAGGAGGTCACATGGCGCAAGCGCGCAAGGCCCCAGCGAAGGCCGCTAGGCCAGTGGCGCAGGCGAAGGCGGGCACTCTCGCGAAGCCAGCGGCCCTGGCGCCTGTCATCAGGCGCCCGCCGAACGAAGCGCTACGCATGGCGCTGGGGATTCTGCTGCTGGCGGCGATTACCGGCGTCGCCCCCATGGCGCTGGCGGGACAGGTGTTTGGCTACTGGCGCATCTCACTCTCGCCGCCCGCGCTGACCCTGGTATCCAGCGTGCCCGTGTACGACGCCCCACTCGCCAAAGCGCGTCCAATGGTCACGAACGCTACCGTTCACGTCGTGAGCATTCCAGGCGGCGGCACGGCCGTGGCGACGCTTCAGCCCGGCTTCCCCGTCCAGGTCACTCGCTACGCCACGGCGGGCGGCATTCGTTGGGCGCAGATTCGCTGGGCAGGGCCAACGAAAGCGGCGGGCGGCTCCGGCTGGGCGCAGGCCACGCTGCTGCAGGCGCCGACCGCTAGCGGAACGAAACCGATAGGCGATCTAGCCGCCTTCTCAGCAGCGATTGCCCGGGGAGCGCGCGAGGCGGGCTCTGGCTTCGCCGCCTCGCTCTACTTCCCAGCGTCCGGATATGCCTACCGCACTACTACCGCCACGCGAACGGTCATCCTTGGCCAGCAGATCATCGCCATTGTGCTGGTAGCCGACTATGGCCTGGGACTCGCCGCACGCCAGCCTGGCTCCATCAACAGGGATCTGGTGTCAGGCGACGCGGCGGCGCTGACCTTCGTGTATCACGCGGTCGGCGGCGCGCCAGGCATGAGCGCTTTCCTGACGCGGCATCACATTACCGGCTTCAGGTTCGCCAGCGACCCCACGCAATCCACGGCGACCATCCAGGGCCTGGCGCTATTCTACAGCGCCCTCACCGCCGCGCCGCTGGTCGGGCCAGATGACCAGCGCCAGATATTCGCGCTGTTGGCGGGCGCCAGCAAGGTTGCGACCGATTATGCGCCGGACAGCCAGATTGGCTCCGGGGCGCTATTCGTCACGACGCTACAGTCCGGCAAGGGCTACTACACCATCGCCGCGGGCCAGCTCCAGCCCGCCAGCGGCCACGCCGTGGTCGTGGCCGCCATCTCCTCCGAGCAGGCCACCGCCGCCACGTCGCAGACCGCGCTGCGAGCCTTCTTCAAGCCCTTCATCGCCGCCCTCGGCTGACCAAGCCGCGCGCATGCGAATCGCGCGCGCATGCGGACGCACATCACTCTTCCGCATGTGACACGCGCCCTCGCAAGGAAGTCCTGGAGCTCCCGGCGCGATTCCGCTCTTACGACGCCGACTTGAGCAGCTGCACGATCTGATGCAGGTCGGAGATCGCTGTTTTGGTGTCCTGCGCCGCCGTGCGGATGTCCGTCCTGTAGGTGGTGAGCGTCGTCTTGTAGGCCGCTGGGTCGCTGTTGAAGGCGCTCGGCGTGAGCTGCGGGATGATCTGCTGCGCGGCGGCGGTCTGCGCTAGCGAGTTGGTCACCTGCGTCTTGTAGTCGCTGAAGAGCTGGTTGGCCTGTGCCTGCACGCTGGCGGGCGCGCCATTGATCGCGTCCTGGATCAGCGTCTCATTGCCTTGCAACTGGTTATCCTTGTGGATGATCATGTCCAGCCACAGCTCGTGGTAATCGCGCGGGAGCACGACAATGAAGATGCGGAACTTCGTGTAGATCGTGCGGAAGTCCGCGCGGGCGGTCGTGGCGTCGGTATCGGCGTCCAGCTTGACCTTGAGCGCGCTCAGGCCCGACTCGTTCGTGGCGATGTCGCCGGTGAGCGTCGCGTTATCGCTGGAAGTGATGCGCCCGGCCTTGAACTGCGTGGTTACATGCGCGTTGAGCGTCGCGAGCGCCGCCTGACGCACGCCAATCGCCAGGTCGCCGTAATGAATGACGCACTTGTAGTCGTTCGCCGCGCAGAGGTTGCTGGGCGCGGCGGCGAAGCCGGAGAGCGGGATGATGACGCTGACGATGAGCAGGCCGAGGCCGCCAGCCACCGTGGCGGCGCGCACGCTGCGGCGCGCCCGGCTCAGAATGCTGCTGAACATCTATGACTCCTTCGCGGGAGAGATTTCGTCAGAGGTGAGGGTATGTCATCGCGCCGACGCCCATTCGTTCGCGGCGCGGACACCGTCATCTACGGCTGGATGGAGTTGTCCTGGCTGGAGTAGTCCACGCTCGCGGCGCTCCCGGCGGAGCCGAGTTGCTGCTGGTCGGTCTGGTTTTGGCTGTCAACGCTTTCGAGCTGCTGTAGGGCGGCGTTGGAGCCACCGCCGCCGGAGTTGCTCGTAGTGGCCGTGCTGGACGAGCCGCTCCCGCTCGTGCTCTGCGTTACGGGAACATTGCTGTTCCCATTGCCGCCGTTGCGCGCGCCACTGGCGCGGCAGCCGCCAAGCGCGATGGCGAGGACCAGCGCGGGAATGGCGACCATCACGGTGGCGCGCCGGCCCAGCGACCGCCTACCGGATATCTGTACACCCATCTGAAGTCTCCTCGTGCGCATATCGTGGTTCTCATCGGAGCGCGCCGCTCCCAATATCCGTACGGGAACCAAGCGTACCGTCCAACTCTGAGCGTGTTCTGAGCAAGCGGTTAGAGCTTGCTGAGAGTCGCGCATAGCCCAACCGCTAGCGCCATCCCCGGCCCGCGCGGTACACTCAGCGGGGAGCGGTGTAGTGGCCGAAGGGCGCGGCCTTGAAAGGCCGGCGCACGGTACGAGGGGATAAATCCCCAGGGGATTTATGCCCCCGTCGCGTGCCCCGGCCATTTATGGCCAGGATGGATGAACAGGAGCGGCGCACCAATGGCGGCTGAGCGGGGAGCGGCGCGAAGCGGGGAGCGACGCCTGCCGGTGATCGTCGGCATCACCGGATCGAGCGGCGTCGCGCTGGCCGTGCGTGTGGTCGAGGCGCTGGGCGAGCTAGGCGTCCCGATGCACATTACCTATACTCAGGCATGCCGCCAGGTCTGGCCCGACGAGCTGGGCCACCAGATCAACGACGACCTCGCGGCGTGGAAAGAGCGCTACCACGCTCGCGTCTTCAACCCCGACGACTTCCGCGCGCCAGCCTCCAGCGGCAGCTACCGCACGGCGGGGATGATCATCGTCCCCTGCTCGATGCGCACCGTCTCCGCTATCGCGCACGGCTCATCCAGTAACCTGCTGGAGCGCGCGGCCGATGTGGTCATCAAGGAGAATCGTCCGCTGGTAATCGTCCCGCGCGAGGCGCCGCTCTCGGTGGTCCATCTGGAGAACCTGCTGGCGCTGGCGCGGCTCGGCGTGCGCATTGTCCCGCCGATGCCGCAGTTCTATTTGCGCCCGCAGACGATGGACGAGGCGACCGATTTGATGGCTCGCCGCGCGCTCTCCGTGCTGGGCTTCGAGGAGGCCCTGCCCGACGCCAGCCGCTGGCGTAGCGATGAAGCGTGACCTCACCCCCTGGCCCCCTCTCCCATAGGGGAAGGGGGAATATAAGGAGCGAACCGATGCCCGCGATCCCGACCAGCGCCGATGAGATGGCCGCCGCCCGGCCCGCGCGCGCGGCGATTGACCTGCGCAGCGACACCGTTACCCAGCCCACCCCCGCCATGCGCGAGGCGATGGCGCGCGCCGAGGTTGGCGACGATGTCTACGGCGAGGACCCCACCATCAACCGGCTCGAGGAGTTGGCGGCGGAGATGCTGGGCAAGGAGGCGGCGGTCTTCGTCCCCTCCGGCACGATGGGCAACGCTATCGCCATCCTCACCCACTGCCGGCGCGGTGACGAGATCATCATGGGCGACCGCGCGCACACCTACCTCTACGAGGTCGGCGGCGCGGCGCGGCTCAACGGCTCGCCTACCCGCGCCGTGCCGACCCTGCCCGACGGGTCGCTCGACCGCGCGCGGCTGGCCGCCGCCTTCCTCGGCGATGATGTCCACGAGGCGCGCACTGGCCTGCTCTGCATCGAGGATACGCACAACATGTGCGGTGGGCGCGTCCTCTCCCCGGCGACGCTACGCGAGCTTACCGCGCCAGCCCGCCAGCGCGGCATCCCCGTCCACATGGACGGCGCGCGCTTCTTCAACGCCGTCGTCGCGCTGGGCATCCCAGCGAGCGAGCTGGCAGCCGGGGTAGATAGCGTGATGTTCTGCGTCTCGAAGGGGCTATCGGCTCCCGTCGGCTCGCTGCTGGTCGGCGCGCGTGACTTCATCACCGAGGCGCGGCGCGGGCGCAAGCTGCTGGGCGGCGGCATGCGTCAGGCGGGCGTCATCGCCGCCGCCGGCATCCTGGGCCTGACCGAGATGGTCGAACGGCTGGCGGACGACCACGCCAATGCGCGTCGCCTGGCGGAAGGGCTGACGAATATCCCCGGTATCCGTCTGGCGCAGGATGTCGTCGAGACGAACATCTTCTTCTTCGACGCGCTCGGCCCTGATGGCCAGCCCCGCAACAACGCCTTCATCGCCGCCGCCGAAGTCGAGGGCGCGCTGTTCTCCACCGGCGACACTGGCGCCATCCGCGCCGTCACCCACTATGGCGTCGAGGCGGCGGACATTGACCGCGCGCTTCAGATTGCCGAGCGGGTGATGGCGGCGCGCCAGGGCTGGGCCTGATGGACGAGCGAACGCTGGTCCACCGGAGCAAGCTGCTCAGCAAGACATTGCGCCACCAGCCGTCGCTGGCGGGGCTGACGCTGGGCGATGGTGGCTGGGTCGCGGTAGATGACCTGCTGCGCGGTCTGCGCGAGCGCGCCGGAGTGACGCTTACGCGCGCCGAGCTGGACGAGGTCGTGGCGAACAACAACAAACGCCGCTTCGCCTACGATGAGACGGGGACGCGCATCCGCGCCAGCCAGGGGCATAGCGTCGCGGTGGACCTGGAGCTGACCGAGACGCCGCCGCCTGAGACGCTCTACCATGGCACGGGCGCGCGGGCGGCCGCGAGCATCCAGCGCGAGGGATTGCGCAAGATGCGTCGCCATCACGTCCATCTCTCCGCCGACATCCCGACCGCGCTGAAGGTCGGCGCGCGACATGGGCCGCCGGTGGTCTTCGCGGTCGCCGCGGGCGAGATGGCGCGCGACGGCATGTCGTTCTACCGCTCCGATAACGGTGTCTGGCTGGTAGATGAGGTCGAGCCGCACTATCTGGCGCTCATCAGTCCCATCGAGGGGGACTGAGGGCGTTCTTGGGCGACCGGCGCCGTATAATGGACTCCGACGCGCCCGGCGCCAGCGGAGACGTCCCCATACCCAACAAAGGATGCGGCATGGAACAACTCACCAATCTCGTGGTATCCGAGACGGAGCTGGAGCATATCGCCCGCATTCTGGGGCGGCTGAATACCGATACTGGCGCCACGCACACACTCCTGCTGGACAAGAGCGGCCAGGTCATCGCGGCGCAGGGCGACCCGAGCGAGCGCGACGTGGTGGCGCTGGGCGCGCTGCTGGCGGGCGCGTTC
>DASTKI010000147.1:0-12725 GCA_035716045.1 Ktedonobacterales bacterium | reverse complement strand
GCCAGCGTGGCGTGCTCCAGCCGCGCGCGCCGCTCGTCGAGATGGGGCGCCGCCAGCCGCAGGACATAGGAAGGCGCGTTAGGCGCCGCGCTGTCAATGCGGAACAGCGTGTTGTTCGTGCCGCCGCGCATCGGAGCGAGCGCCAGCGGGACCAGGTCGCCCAGCGGCGGCCACGCGGCGCGGAGCGCCTCGGGGTCAGGCAGGTTGGAGGGCGTCGCGTCCATCACTGCCCCACCGCAGGCTCGGTCCCGCCTGGCTTGGGAGCGCTCGGCCGCTCTTGCGCGTGCTGACGGCGGAGCTGGCTGAGGTTGCGGCGGTAGAGGGCCAGGTCAGCCCAGTTGAGGAAGCCGGAGGTGGCGAAGCCGTGGGCGATGACCGCCGGCCAGATCGAGTGGCGCTTCGGCAGGGCGACGAGCGCGCCGAACAGCCCGCCCGCCGCCGTCACACCGGCGATAGAGCGCCAACTCCAGTTGCCGAAGCGATGGTATCCGCCATACGCCGCGCTGGCCACCGCCCATCCCAGCAACCCAGCGGCGGGGCGCACGCCCGGTACTTTGCGCAGCCCGCGCGTCACCAGCCCCTGCATGGCGCCGCGAAAGAACAGCTCCTCGGCGGGCGCGTTCAGCAGGAAGTAGTACGCCGACTGCGCCACCTGATCGGCGGGCGTGGGTAGCCTGTAGTTCGGCGAGACCCAGCGGCGAAAAACGGCGGCGATCATCGAGAAGGGTAACCCTACCACCACGCCCAGCGCAATGTCCGCCAGCGGCGCGTCGCTGCGCAAGCCCAGGTCGTCCTTGCCCCAGGGCGTGAAGCGCTCATATGCCCACGCGGCCAGCAACAGCGGCCCAACGCGTCCCAGTGTATCCTTCCACAGCCAGCCCCACGTGTTGCGCGGCGTGTTCAGCGGCGTCTTGGCGACGATGCGCGGCGCGATAGGCTGCACGAGGAAACGCTCACCGCTTGGCGCGACCTCCACCAGCGGCGGCGCGTCCCAGCGGCTGGGCGTGGCGCCACTAGGCGCGCCGCTCTCTCCGTTGGCCATCACAGGCGCCTCCCTCGCTGCCGCGCTCGCTCTGCGCTACGCCGGATTGGTCCCGACATGCACGGCGACCACGCCCCCCATCAGGTAGTAGTAGCGCACGTCCGCCAGACCGGCGTCTTCCATAATACGCTTGAGCGCAGGCGCGTCGGGATGCGCCGCCGCCGATGACGGCAGGTAGCTGTAGGCGTCGAAGGCTTTGCCAATCAGCGTGCCCAGGAGCGGGATGATTCGGTCAAAGTAGAGACGGAAGCCCCAGTTGAAGACTGGGTTCGGTGGGTGGCTCATCTCCAGGCAGACCACCCGCCCGCCGGGCCGCGTAACGCGCCGCATCTCGCGGAAGCCGCCGGGAATATCCGACAAGTTGCGCACGACCCACGCCGAGGTCACCGCGTCGAACACACCATCGGGGAAATCTAGCCCCTGCCCATCGCCACGCGTCAATTCGATGCGCCCATCCAGCCCCAAGCGCTTGATCTTCGCGCGCCCGACCGCCAGCATGCCCTCCGAGAAGTCTATGCCCGTGATATGAGCGTCCGCCGGACTCCGCCGCGCCAGGGCGATCGCCATGTCCCCTGTCCCGGCGCCGACATCCAGCGCATGCCCGCCAGAGGTCAGCGCGGCCTGGCGCGCGGCGAAATCGCGCCAGCGCCCATCCAGCCCGCCGGTCATGACACGGTTCATCAGGTCATAGACACGCGCGATGCGGTCGAACATCGAGCGCACGTAGACCGGCTTGCCGCCTGCCTCGTCGAAGCGCGCGCGCAGGTCGGTCGTAGTCGTCGGAGTGGATGGCCTCACCACAATAGCGCCTCTCTGCTTATGCCCGCATACCATGCTCCCCTCGCCCGCGCGGGCGAGGGGCTGTGGGTGAGGGACCCTACCGGCTGCGCGCGAGGACGAAATCCACCACCTCACCGAGCGTCTCACGGTCTGGCGATGACGGGAATTCGGCCAGCAGCGACTTCGCGCGCATCGCGTATTCGCACGCCACATCCAGCGACTCCCGGATGGCGGAGGTCGCGTTGACCCACCTCACCACCGCCGCCACATCCTCTTCACTGGGCGTTTCCGCCGCCAGTAACCGCTGCACCTGCTCGATACGCCCGTTATGCTCGTTGCGCAACGCATAGATCAGTGGCAGCGTTACCAGCCCTTGCCGCAGGTCGTTGCCCGCTGGCTTGCCGATGATCTGCTCCGATCCGGTGTAGTCGAGCACATCGTCAACGATCTGGAATGCGATGCCCAGGTTCAGGCCGTAGTCGCTCATCAGCTCGATCTGCTCGTCGCTCGCGCCACCCACCGTCGCGCCGCCCTTGCAGCACGCGGCGATCAGGCAGGCGGTCTTGCGGTTGATCCGTTCGAGGTAGCGCTCCTCTGAGGTGTCCATGCGCCGGGCGGAGAGCAATTCGATGATCGTGCCCTCGCAGACCGTCGCGACCGTCTCGGAGAACAGACGGTCGATGCGGAAGTCCTGCACATCAGCGATCAAGCCCGCCGTCCGCGCGAAGAGGTAATCGCCGCAGAGGATCGCCACCGGCTCGCCGTAGCGCGCATTGACGGTGGGGATGCCGCGCCGCGTGCCCGCATGGTCAATGATATCGTCATGCACTAGTGTCGCCAGGTGGGTCATCTCGAACGCGATGCTCAGCGGCAGCAGCTTGTCGAAGTGGTAGGTAAAGAGCTTGCCGGCGATGAGCGTGAGCGCGGTGCGCAAGCGCTTTCCCGGCGAGCTCATCGCGTATGCGGCGGCGGCGTTCAATATGTCCAGGCCGGAGGTCGCGCGCAACTGGAACTCGCGGTCCACGATCTCCAGGTCGGGCTCGATGGTGGCGAACAGCCGGCTCAACGTGGCCGTATCGCTCATGGGGCCTCCAAAGTGGGTACGAGACACTTGGGTGGGTCTCGATCACGCGCCGTCGCCAGCGCCATTCTAAATTGTAACACGGGCCGTCAGCGGGGTGACTAGCGACCTGGCGTGTGGATCGGCGCGAGCGCCGTGTCTCCGACTGCTGAGTGGCCACGCTACATCAGCCAGCCTAGCGCGGCAGGCTGGCGGCGCGTGTCACAGCGCCGGGCGCCCTTCTCACAGCCCTATCACAAGCAGGCGACGCCGTGGCCCGAAGCCGCGCGCTAAACGTCCGCCGTGTGATCGAGCTCGGCCAGGTCCTCTTGCAGGAAGAGGTGCTCGAACGGCAGCGCCTCGACGATGTCCAGCGCCTCGCGATACTCGCGCCAGGTAAGGCGGCGGCCCAACTCCTCATCGCCAACCACTTTGTATGCCGGAAAATACTGGTCCATCACGCTGAGGCCGATATCTGTCCCAATCTCGCGCGCGATCCACTCCAGCACATCACGTGTGCCCGCATGGCCGTTCGGCATCACCAGATGGCGCACGATCAAGCCGCGGGTCGCGATGCCATGCTCATCCAGCTTGAGCCCGCCCACCTGGCGGTACATCTCCTTGAGCGCCGCGCGGTTGAATTCGACGTAGTGATGCATCTTTGAGGTGCGCATCGCCTCGCGGTTGTCGGCGTACTTGGCGTCGGGCAGGTAGATGTCTATGACGCCGTCGAGCAGCCTGAGCGTGTGCAGGTGCTCATACCCCGCGCAGTTGTAGACCATCGGGATGCGCAGCCCGCGCTCGGCGGCGATCACCAGCGCTTTCAGGATTTGCGGGACGAAGTGCGTGGGCGTCACCAGATCAATGTTGTGCGCGCCCTTCTTCTGCAGATAGAGCATCATCTCCGCCAGGCGCTCCGGCCCGACGCGGATGCCGTGCCCCATCTGGCTCAGCCAGTAGTTCTGGCAATAGGAGCAGCGCGCCTGGCAGCCGCCGAAGAAGATCGTCCCCGCGCCTCCGGCGCCGCTCAGCGGCGGCTCCTCACGCCGGTGCAGGTTCCATGAGCCGACGATGATGTCCGTGCCGGAATGGCATGCGCCCGTCTTGCCCGCGATGCGGTTCACCGGGCAGTTCTGTGGGCAGACGGTGCAGCAGCGCAGCAGCTCCCACGCCTCCTCCGCGCGCCGCGCCAGCTCACCGGTCGCATGCAGCGCCAGGTAGCCAGGGTATAAGCCGCTTACTGGCCGCTCAATCTGTTCCTGGGTCGGAGCTGTCATTCGCCGCCTGTCTTCTTCCCCATACGCCGACAACACGCCTACAGCCGCGCCAAATCGTCCGCCGCGCGGCGCGCCAGCAGCACGCTCTCGCGTATCCCGCGTCGCAGCGACCACCGCTGACCGGACTCTTCATGTGTCACCTCGCGCAGGCGCGCGCTCGTCGTGCGGAACCTCGCCAGCACGGCGGCGCGCGCCGCCCTGATCCGCGCGACGCCGCCGCTTGGCGGCTCCGGCGCGCTCGCGCCCGTCGCGTGCGTGATCAGCCCCATCTGAACGGACGTCACACTGGTGAGCATGGCCTCCAGCGCGGGACTGGCGGGCCGCTGGGACGCAGCCGCCAGCAGATCGTCATACGCCCAAGCCAGGACAGCCAGCAGCCAGTCGAGGTCTTCGTCATTCACCGGCTCGGCGTCGGCGCTGAAGAACGCGCTCAACTCGCCCGGCTTCGCGTCAGCGATCTCGATTGCCTCGACACGAATCTGGCTGTGGATGGTAGGGGTATAGTCATCATGGCGGCTCAGCCAGGCATAGTATGCGGGAATCGCCTCCCCCAGACGCGCCAGCGCCTCCTCCTGGCTGGCGCCGCCAGCATAGCATCCAGCCAGATCGGCGGCCAGCGCCAGCCAGGCGCCCGATGGATTGCGCAGTAGCCAGGCCCCGTAGCGTGCGGTGTCGGGCTGCTCGGTCATGCGAACACACTCCTACGACTGCTGGGCCGCGCGCCGCCTACTCCACCAGCGCGCGGCGCAGCTCGATTACCTGGTCGCGAAGCTGAGCGGCCTTCTCAAACTCCAGCTCCTTCGCGGCCTGCTTCATCTGCGACTCCAGCCCTTTGATGAGACGGGCAATCTCATTCTTCGGCATATCGGCGAGCGCCACCGCGCCCTCAGCCTCTCGCTCGGCCTGCTCGGCCTGACGGAAGCGATCGGAGAGCGCGCGCACTTCTTTGACGATGCCACGCGGGGTGATGCCGTGCGCTTCATTATAGTCTTGCTGGATGCGACGGCGGCGGTTCGTCTCGTCTATCGCGCGCCGCATCGAGTCGGTGGTGTTGTCGGCGTACATGATCACCGAGCCCTCGATGTGCCGCGCCGCGCGTCCGACGGTCTGGATCAGCGAGCCCTCAGAGCGCAGGAAGCCCTCTTTATCGGCGTCGAGGATCGCCACCAGCGACACCTCTGGCAGGTCCAGGCCCTCACGCAGCAGGTTGATGCCCACGACCACATCGTAGACGCCTAGTCGCAGGTCGCGCAGGATCTCCACCCGCTCTATGGTGTCAATCTCCGAGTGCAGGTAGTGGACCTTCACCCCCATCTCCTGGAGGTAGTCGGCGAGGTCCTCGGCCATCTTCTTGGTGAGCGTCGTCACCAGCACACGCTGGCCCTGCTCCGTGCGCTGGCGAATCTCCGCCAGCAGGTCATCAATCTGCCCCTCGGTTGGCTGGACCGTGATCAATGGGTCGAGGACGCCGGTCGGGCGGATGATCTGTTCGGCCACCGTATCGCTGTGCTCATATTCGAATGGCCCCGGTGTGGCGGAGACGAAGATCGCCTGGCTCAAATGGTCGCGGAACTCGGCGAATGTCAGCGGGCGGTTGTCCAGCGCGGAGGGCAGGCGGAAGCCATAATCCACCAGCACCTGCTTGCGCGCGCGGTCGCCGTTGAACATGCCCCGCACCTGGGGTAGCGCGACGTGTGACTCATCCACTACCAGCAGGAAGTCATCGGGGAAGTAGTCTATCAACGTCCAGGGCTGGTCACCCGGCTGGCGGCCCGCCAGATGCCGCGAGTAGTTCTCGATACCGGAGCAGATGCCCGTCTCGCGCAGCATCTCGATATCGAAGTTGGTGCGCTGCCGCAGTCGCGCCGCCTCCAGCAGCTTGCCTTCGGCTTCCAGCTCCTTGAGCCGCATGGCCAGCTCCGCCTCGATCCCGACGATGGCGTTGTTGAGCCGCTCCTGCGTCGTCACCCAGTGCTTGGCGGGATAGATGTCGAGCCGCTGGCGCGTACCCATGATCTCGCCAGTTAGCGGGTCAATCTCGACGATGCGCTCGACCTCGTCGCCGAAGAACTCGACACGCATCGCCAGGTCTTCATAGGACGGGTAGATCTCCAGCGTGTCGCCGCGCACGCGGAACTTGCCGCGCGTGAAGTTGGTGTCGTTGCGCTCGTACTGGATGTCGGTCAGCCAGCGCAGCACGCGGTCGCGCCGCCGCGTCTCACCAACCTTGAGCGTCAGCACGACCTCGCCGTACTCCTCCGGCGAGCCCAGGCCATAGATGCAGGAGACCGACGCCACGATCAGCGTGTCGCGCCGCTCGAAGAGGCTGCGCGTCGCCGAGAGCCGCAGCTTCTCGATCTCCTCGTTGAGCTGGCTCTCCTTCTCGACGTAGGTGTCCGTGCGCGGGATGTAAGCTTCTGGCTGGTAGTAATCGTAGTAGCTGACGAAGTACTCGACGGCGTTATTGGGGAAGAACTCGCGGTATTCCGCATAGAGCTGGGCCGCCAGCGTCTTGTTGGGCGCCAGCACTAGCGTTGGGCGCTGCAAGCGCTCGACTACGTGCGCGACGGTAAATGTCTTGCCACTGCCCGTCACGCCCAGCAACGTCTGATAGCGATGGCCCGCGCGCACGCTCTCAACTAGCGTCTCGATCGCCTCGGGCTGGTCGCCTGTGGGCTGAAACGGAGCGACCACCTGAAAATCTGGCATCCGCACCGCCCTCCGTCGCATGGCGCCCACTACCCAGCGGGCGCCCGAAATGAGGCGTGTGCAACACACGCGGCACATAGAAATAGCCCGCGCTCGAGAGCGCGAGCCTGCGCCCCACAGTATACAACACAGCGCGCCTTTCCAGCCTGCGTTATGGGCAAGATCGACGCGACGCGGGCGCCAATTCCGTGATTCGCTCGCTGCGCGATATGCTACCATGTGGTGCAAGCGCGCGCCACGCGAGCCCGCCGCACGCAGGAGCTACCATGTCAGCCAAATCCCCGACGCCCATCCGGCGTCCCAACGTTGAATCTCCTCTGTGCCCCATCTTCCATGACGCGGTCGAGTTGATTGGACGGCGCTGGAATGGAGCGATCCTCTATGTCCTCATGCGCGGGCCACATCGCTACCATGAATTGCTCACAGCGATCCCCAATCTGTCCGACCGCGTGCTGACCGTCCGCCTGCGCGAACTGGAGGCGAATGAGCTCATCAGCCGCACCGTTGAACCTGGCCCTCCCGTCAAAGTCTCCTATCAACTCACCCCGGCCGGACAGGACCTCAACGCGGTGATAGACGCTATCGGCGCCTGGGGCCATAAGTGGCGCGAGCAGGCCAGCCCCTCTGAGGGCAAGTAGCGTCTGCGCATCGTCGCTGTAACTATGCCAGGTCGCCAGCGCCCCAATCATCATCACCTGGCTGTATGATCGCATGATCGCACACTCGCGTTCAGGCCTGTGGATTCGGTGTTGGCCGCTTTGTCGGTGTCGGCGGGATGGGGGTCGCCGTCGGTGTGAACGTCGGCGTCGGCGTTACTGGCGTCGCCGTCGGCTGCGCGCCGCCTCCACCTCCGCCTCCGCCTCCAGAGGGCTCCGGTGTGGGCGTGCGCGTAGCAGTGGATCTGGGCGTGGCGGTCAGCGTAAAGCTGGGCGTTGAAGTGGCGAAGTCAAAGGGGACGCTTGTCGAGGTTGGCGTCGGCGTCGGCGTCGGCGCTTGGCGTCGGTCAAAAGGCAGGGACGTAAACCATGCCGAGATTACGAGCATCGCCAGCAGCAAATTGCCAACGGACCAGACCAGCGCAAACGCCCGCTCACCTCGCCAGGGCGAGGGTCGAGGAGCCTCGCCCTCAGGCGCTGAGCCACCATCCGCGTCATCAGCCATATGCGCGCCCCTCGCTATGCCGCATTCGCGGCGGATAAATAGCTATCGGGCGCTATTGTCTCGCGATGAACGCTTGCTGAAAATCGGCAGAATTGCGTATTATTCGCGTCGCATCTCGAAACCCGCACAGGCTCCTGACTCAGGGGCTGTCGCGCACAATCAACTTGGGATGCTCGGGGTTCCCGTTCCGCACGATCGCGTCCGCGCGCTCCTGTGGGCGCGCCTCCTCGAAATAGAGGCGCTGCCCCGGAATGTAGCGCTCCAGATAGCGCGCCCGCGCGGCTTCGACCGAGCCAAAGAGTTCCGCGTCACGCCGCCCGGCGCGCTCCAGCGTAACCGCGAACGGCGCCTCGACCAGGATGCGATATTCCCATAGGTCAGCGAGCTCTGGGCGCAGGAGAAACACGCCTTCCATAACGAGTACAGCATCAGGGGGCGCGGTCTCCTCGGCGGCGAGCGCGGGACGATCAGCGCGGTAGTTGTAGACGGAGCGGCGGTATCCTCTAGAGCCACCAGGCCCCAAGGGCAGAAGGAGCGCCGCGCGCAGCGCGTCATAGTCGAAGGAGTCCCGGTAGTAGCCTTCCGGCGAGGACGCTCCCCGGCGATAGCGCTCCGCGCGCGGGCGGTGAAAGCCATCTATGCTCGCGTAAATGACCGAGCGGCCGCGCGCTACGAGCGTGTCACACAATTCATTTGCAAGGATCGTCTTGCCCGCGGCGTCAATTCCGTCGATGGCGACGCGAACGGGACAGGAGGCCACAAGCGCGCAGACGCGGTCCGCCAGGAGCTCCAGCATCTCCCGCCGTCGCATATGATTCCACTCCGCTCGCTGAAAGAAACGCTCGCAGATACACGCGGCGCTAGAGTAGCCCGGCGCGGCGCGCGATGGCCAGCCGCTTCTCTTCCACACGCAGCGACGCGGCGTCAATCATCTCATCGTCTATAACCAGCGCGCCCACGCCCTGCTCGGTATCCGCGCTGGCGTAGGCCTCCATGATGCGCTGGGCGCGGGCAATCTCCTCCGCTGTGGGCGTGAACGCTCCATTGATGACGCCGACCTGCGGCGGATAGACCGCCCACTTGCCATCGAAGCCCATCCGCGCCGCCATCTCCGCATCGCGCTTGCAGGCTTCGAGGTCCTTGATCGCCAGCGTGACGCCGTCCAACGCCGTAACACCAGCGGCGCGCGCGGCGGTGATGACCTTGGCCTTGGCGTAGTTGTAGTAGAAGAACTGCTCGGAGCCAAGCTCCCTCGCGCCGATGTCACCCGCGAAATCCACCATGCCGAAGATCAGCCCGCTCAGGCGCGGCGTGGATTTGGCGATCGCCTCGGCATGCAGGACCGCTTCCGCCGACTCGATCAGCGCCTCCAGCATGATGCGCCCGACTGGGAGGCCCACGTTCATCTCGATCTGTGTCAGCAGCCGGTCGGCGAAAATCACATCGTCCGGCCCATTGACCTTAGGCAGCACAATGCAATCCACCATGCGCCCGGCGGACTCGACTACCTCAACGATGTCACGGTAGAAGAATCGCGTCATGGGTCCGTTGGCGCGGTAGGCGCGGATGCGCTGGCCGAAATCAAGTGTCGTCAGCGCCTCGCTCACCGTCTGGCGCGCGGCCTCTTTCTGTGAGACAGGGCAGGCGTCCTCCAGATCGAAGATCACCTGATCGGCGTCCGACGCGGCAGCCTTGGTCATCATCTTGAGCGAGTGGCCCGGGCAGGTCAGCTCCGAGCGCCGGATTAGGGTGTCGCGCGATATCTCGGTGGCCATCGGCAAACAGCTCCTTGGGCGGCATGGCGCGTCTCAGCCGCGCGCCTCGCTCATCAGTATACCGCTCGCTAGTGGAGAGGCTCATCAATCAGCTCTCGAATAACAAGCGATCCAGACCGCGAACCAATCCCGTCGTGCGCAGCACATGGCGCGCCGCGAGCAGCGTGCCAGCGACGTAGGGACCCGCCCCGCCCCCCGCGTCATGCCTGATCGTCAGGCGCTCATCGGGCAGCCCAAATACCGCATCGAAGGCGATGACATAGCCAGGCAGGCGGACGGAATGTACTTGCGTGCCCTCGATAGTCGCCCCGCGCGCCGCTGGGGCGCCATGGATCTGCTCGATAGGGACCTCGACATGCGGCTTCGCTACCTGCGCGAGCTCTTCGGCCAGCTCGCGCACCGTCCCACTGGGCGCGTCGGCTTTGTCGCCATGCGCATAATCTATCAGCTCCCAGGATGGGATGTGCTGCGCGGCGAGCAGAGCGAAGCGCTTCGCCAGCGCCGCGGTAATTGAGAAGTTCCCTGCCGCAATGACCCCCAGCCCACACTCCATCGCCAGCTGGTTGATCTCATCGAAGTCAGCCTTCGTGAGTCCTGAGGTTCCGACGACAACTCGAACGCCTTGCTCTAAAGCGGCGAGGACATTGGCCTTGACGGCGTCGTGGCGGGTGTAGTCAATCAATACATCCACCGGCGCCCCAAGCGCTTCTTGTACGGAGCCAGCGACGAGTACGCCAACCGGCTGCAGCCCCAACGCCTCTCCAATGTCGCGGCCCGCGCTCCGCCGCGCGACGGCGCCCGCAAGCTCGAACTCAGGGGACTGTAGGATTTGTCGCGTCACTGCGGCTCCTGCCCAGCCGGTCGCGCCAGCGACACAGACGCCTATCGCCATGTCATTCCCCTTCATCTCCTCCACGAACGAGGAGCCCAATCGCGGCGAACGCTTGCCTATCCGCGAGCGCCGCCCCAGCCCGCCACCAGGTTCACCGCCGTCTCCACCAGCTCGGCCAGTGGCGCCAGCGCGATATATTCCTCAGTGGTGTGCTCGTTCATCGCTCCGGTCGAGATCGTGACGGCGCGGATATGCCGCCGGAGGGCGCTGGCGTCGCTGCCGATGAACGTCGTCATCGTGCGGAACGTCCCGCCACGCGCCTCGACCGCCGCGCGCCATGCCACCAGCGCAGGCTCGCCATCCGCGACCGTATAGCTGTCGCAGTGCGGGTCAAAGCTGACCGCCGCCGCGCCGCCTAGCGCCTCCGCGGCCTCGGTAAAGGCGCGCGCGATGCTGGCCTGCAACGCCTCGCGCGCGTCCCCTTCCAGCAATGTGCGAATCTCGCCCTGCGCCCGCAGCTCGCGCGGGATGGCGTTGCGCGCTGTCCCTGCCTCGATGCGCCCGACCGAGACGCGCGTCGTATCGCCATCCAGCGAGCCCCATGGATAGCTGGCGCGGCGGAAGATCTCGATCGCGCTGACCGCGCCGTCCATGCTCTTGCCCGGATGCCCGCCCGATCCATGGATGACCACATCGAAAGCGATGTAGGTCGCGGCGCGCGTTACGGCTACGCCTGCCTCGCCCGCGTTGTCGAAGATCAACCCATCCACCGCGCCCCAGGGCTCCGGATCGAACGCCTTGGCGCCCGTCAGCCCAACCTCCTCGCCGGTCGTAAACAGCGCCAGCAGCGGCGGGTGAGGCAGATCGCGCGCCCGCAATGCCTGTAGCGTCTCCAGGATGATCGCGATGCCCGCGCTGTCATCGGCGCCCAGATTCGTCGTCCCATCGCTGCGCATTACGCCATCAGCGACGACTGGCATGTGCGCCAGCCCCGGCGGCACGCGATCGAGGTGCGCGTTGAGCAGCAGCGGCCGCTCCGCGTCGCGCTCGGGCGGAGAGCCAGGGACGCGCGCGATCAGGTTGCCCGCCGCGTCGGTGGTCGGCGCCAATCCCAGCCGCTCCAGCCGCCCGCGCACGTAGGCGCGCGCCTCATCCTCGCGTCCAGAGACGCTAGAAACGCTCGCCAGCTCGATCAGCGTGCGCGCCACCCGCGCCAGCGTCTCATCGCCCGCCAGCGCAGCCTCGCCCTGTGTCTCCAAACTCATCAGCGCGCCTCCTTTGCCAAACACACCGTACTGCGCCACGCGGCAGCCTGTCAGGCGTCAGGCTCACCCGCCTCCAGCCGCGCCACCGTAGCCTCGATCAGCGACGTGGCATCCGCCAGCATCACCCCGCGCGAATCGGGCACATCCATATCCGCGAAGCCGCACAAGTTCATCAGGTCCAGTAGCAGCGCCATCCGCCGCCAGCCCGGCGGCGCAAAGCCGCCTCGCGCGCGGTACGCCGCTATCACGTCTGCCGCGAAGCCCAGCGGCAGCAGCGTCGCCTCGCGCCGCAACAACTGGCCAAGATCGAAGAGCGATGGCCCGGCGAACGCGAACTCCCAGTCCAGGACGCCTGCGACGCGCCACGCGCCACCCTCGCGCGCCACCAGCAAGTTGCTATCGCGGAAATCAGAGTGGACCAGCGACACACGCCCCGCCAGCGCATCCAGCTCACCCACGCGCGCCTCGACCAGCGACCACAGCCGCGCGGTGAGATCGGCGCCCAATCGCTCGCCCGCGCGCCCCTCGAAGAGCAAATAGCGCAACCGCACGCGCGTCATCTCAGCGGGCGCGTCGAGCGGCTCGGCAATGGCGAGATCAGGGCCGAAGAAGCCGGGCTCGTCAAACGCGAACGAGCCATTCGCCGCGGCGGTCGCGCCAAGCGCGGTGGCCAGCGCGGGCGCTTCCTCCGGCGGCAGCGACGCCAGCGCCTCCGGCAGCGGAACACCCTGCATCCAGGTCATCAGCATCCATGGCAGGCGGAAGTGTGTAGCGTTGGCGTCAGCGTAGAGCACGGTCGGCGCAGGCACGACACCAGCCACCAG
>DASTKI010000146.1:0-3892 GCA_035716045.1 Ktedonobacterales bacterium | reverse complement strand
GGGAGCGACATTGCCGTATCGGCTAACAACGACCTGGCATACGCGTTCGGGTACACATACATGCCCTATATCGGGCTGCTGCTCATTGCGCTGGTTCCGCTCACTGTCCTGGCCTATACCATCCGCTTCCGTCGGCAAGCGGCTCAGCCCATCGAGCCTGTTGCCATGGCTGAGAAAAAACACCACGCGACCGCCGCGACTTGACGGCGCAGCCTTACGGGCAATACCATACCTGATGGCGCTAAATGAGGCGCATGATTGAGTAACCCGGGCGGGAGTGGCGCATGGCGAAGCATGGCGCGCGAGATGCGCGAGATAGCAGGCGGCGCGATTCCCGCTATGGGCGTGGCGCGCCGCCCGGACCCGGCCCACAAGATCAGAGCTTCACCTGCGGCCACTGCAAGCGCTTCATCGGGGCGCTGCCCAGCGGCGGACATCACCGCAACCACTGCCCCTACTGCCTCTATTCGCGCCACGTCGATGCGGTGAAATCCGGCGACCGGCTGAGCGGCTGCGGCGGGATGATGGCGCCCATCGGCGCGTTCCAGCGGCCCAACGGCGAGCACGTCATCGTCCACCACTGCGAGCGTTGCGGCTTCGAGCGCTTCAACCGCATCCAGGCCGACGACGACTTCGATCTCGTGCTCTCGCTGCCCATCGTGCCGCCGCGCTCGGCGAAACCCACGCCCAGCGAGACGCCCGGCGAATAAACAATGTTACGAGGAGGCGACATCGTGACCAACGCGACCCCCGCCACGGGTACGACCGCGACCGCGACCAGCGGCTTTCTGGAGAAGCTACGCCGCCGCTGGCATGATGGGCGCACGCTGCTGTGTATCGGGCTGGACCCCGAGCTCGATCAGTTGCCGACCGCGCAACGCGCCGATGCCGAGACGGCGCTGGTCACGTTCAACATGGCCATCGTAGACGCAACCGCCGATCTCGTCTGCGCCTACAAGCCCAACGCCGCATTCTACGAGCGCCATGGCGCCGCGGGCTGGAATGCGCTCGCCCGCACTATCGCTTATGTCCATAGCCAGCATTCTGACGTGCCGGTGCTGGTGGACGCCAAGCGCGGCGATATGGGCAACACCGCGCAGGCCTACGCCGACGCCATCTTCGATACGATGGGCGCCGACGCCGTCACGCTGCATCCCTACCTTGGCGGCGACGCGCTCCAGCCTTTCCTGAAGCGCACCGACCGTGGCTGCTTCATCCTCTCGCACACGTCCAATCCCGGCGCGAGCGAGTTTCAGGATCTGACGCTACGCATGGCAGATGGCACGGAGGAGCCGCTCTATCTGGCGGTGGCGCGGACCGCGGCGCAACGCTGGAACGCCAACGGCAACTGCGGGCTGGTGGTCGGCGCGACGTATCCCGAACAGCTACGGGCGGTGCGCGAGGCGGTGGGCGATCTGCCGCTGCTGATTCCGGGCATCGGCGCGCAGGGCGGCGATCTGGCGGCGGTGATGAACGTCGGGCTGGATAGCAAGGGCGCGGGGCTGCTGATAAGCGCCTCCCGCAGCGTCATCTTCGCCTCCAGCGGCGCGGACTTCGCCGAGGCCGCCCGGCGCGAGGCCCAGCGCCTGCGCGACGAGATAGAGGAGTTGCGGAGGCGGTGAGGGGTTGGCGGCTGGCGGTTAAAACCGCCCGCGTCAGATTGAGGAGAGGGTCCGATGACCGATGAGATGACCGCGACCCAGCGGGCGTTTGCCGATGCGCTGCTGGCGTGCGGCGCGGTGAAGTTCGGCGCGTTTCGCCTGAAGCTGCACGAGCGCGAGCCAGATGCGCCGCTCTCGCCGATATATGTGGACCTGCGCGTGCTGAGGTCGTGGCCCGACGCCATCGACACCGCTGTGTCGGTCCTGGCCGAGATGATTGCCGCCAGGGGGCTAGAATTCACTCGCTACGCCGATATCCCGCTGGCCGCCACGCCGCTGGTCGCCATCTTGATGCACCAGACGCGCGTGCCGATGATTACCCCGCGCGAGGCCAAGACACACGGCATCGCGGGGACGATCAACGGCGACTTCTCGTTGGGCGAAACAGTGCTAGTCATCGACGATCTGGTGACGCACGCCGATAGCAAGCTCGAAGCGATTCGCGTGCTCGAAGACAACGGCCTGAAGGTGCGCGATGTCGCCGTGCTGATCGACCGCGAGCAGGGCGCGCGAGTGCAGCTTGCCGCCGCTGGCTATACGCTGCACGCCGCCCTCACGCTCGGCCAACTGCTGGACTATTGGCGCGCGTCCGGCGCGATTGACGAGGCTACCTACGAGCGGGTGCGCGCCTATCAGTCCGCGAACCAGGCATAGCGCGTAATGATTTATCGCCACCTGCTGCGTCCGGCCCTCTTCAACGTCGCCGGGCGCGACGCCGAGGCCATCCACGAGCGCGTGCTGGGGATGCTGGCGCGCGTCTCCGGGTCGCCCCGGCTGACACGCGGACTGGCCCGCTTCGCGGCGCTGGCGTGGCCCGGCGATCTGGGCCGCCCCCGCGAGGTCTTTGGCCTGCGCTTCCCTCATCCCATTGGGCTGGCGGCGGGCTTCGACAAAAACGCCCGCGCCGTCCCCGCGCTGGCTGCGCTCGGCTTCGGCTTCGTCGAGATCGGCACCATCACCCAGCACGCGCAGCCCGGCAATCCGCGTCCGCGCCTCTTCCGGCTGCCCAGTGATCAGGCGCTCATCAATCGCATGGGCTTCAACAACGACGGCGCCGACGCCATCGCCAGACGACTCGCCCGGCAGCCCGAGGCGACAGTGCCGCTGGGCATCAGCCTGGGCAAATCGAAGGCGACGCCGCTGGAAGACGCCGTAGCCGATTATCTCGCCTCGCTCGACCGGCTCTATCCCTGGGCTGACTATTTTGCCGTCAACGTCAGCTCGCCCAATACGCCGGGGTTGCGCGCCCTGCAGGAACGCGACCGGCTGGATGCGCTGCTATCGGCGTTGCAGGCGCGGCTGCGCGAACGGGCGCAGGCGGAAGGCGAGGGTGAAGATACGCGCGCCAAGCCGCTGCTGGTGAAGGTAGCGCCCGATCTGGACGAGGCGGCGCTGGATGAGCTGGTGGAGGTCTGCCTGGCACGCGGAGCCAGCGGACTAATCGCCGTAAACACCACCATCAGCCGCGATGGGCTGAGCGCCACAGTCCCCGCGACTCTGCGCGATGAGGCGGGCGGGCTGAGCGGGCGTCCACTGCACGCGCGCGCCGTCGAGGTGGTACGTCTGCTGGCGAAGCGGACCGAGGGACGGCTGCCGATCATCGGCTGCGGCGGCGTCTTCACGGTGGACGATGCGCAACGGCTGCTCGATGCGGGCGCATCGCTGCTCCAGCTCTACACCAGCTTCATCTACGAGGGGCCAGGCATTGCCCGCCATTTGGCGCACGGGCTGGCCGTGCGCGAAGCAGCTGTGGGCTGAACTTTATGCGAGGAACGCCCTCGGCCATCAATGGCCGGAGCACAGCAAAAAAGACCATGATTGGTCGTCTCGCCACTTCGGCATCATCAACGGGGAGAGGTCAATAGACAGGTTCCCATCCGTTGGGATCGTACGTACGCCCTGAACGTTCGTTGATAATACGAGCAGCATCGCCTTCAACGATCTCCAGAGAAAAACCTGGGAGATGATACAATTATCCCTGGGCGGCCCAGATTGATCCCATAGGATGTACCTCGACCCCTGACTGGCGAGCGGCGTAACTTCGACTCTTGCTCACGGCATCGCGCAGCGTCATACAGTTCCCCGCTCTTTCTCCACCGCACATCAGACCCGGTTATTCACACGGAAAATCTGATCTTCAGCCGAGTGGTTGAGAGCAAGTATAGCACGGTTCGCGGCCTTGTCCATAGATAACCATTGCTTCCTTTTCCCCGTTGGGGAAATGACTCCGC
>DASTKI010000145.1:0-29463 GCA_035716045.1 Ktedonobacterales bacterium | reverse complement strand
GCGAAATGCTCGACCGTGACGCTCACCTCACCGTTTTCCCACAGTTGGACAGCGCGCGCCAGGGCGGGAATGATGAGGGAGAGGCAGACATCTTCGAGCGTGTAAACCGCGAAAGCCTCCGCGATGGTATGGGTGGCGGCGGCCTCATCGAGCGCGATGAAGTGGCTCACCAGCGCCTCGCTCAGTTCATCCAGCAAGAGGCGGGGCGGGGGCGCGATGGGTGACGAGGCCCCGGCGTGAGGCGCCCCATCGTATGTGGAGACAGCCTCCGGCTGCGCATGGGGGATGGGGCCAGCCAGCGGGCGGCCGCGGCGGCGCTTACGTCCTATATCGAGCGAGCGCATCAGCGCGATCGCCTGACTGATCGTCAGCCCGCTCTCCACCCGCTCGCGCAGCCAGGCGATGATAGCGATATCGCGCTCGGAATAGAGCCGGTAGCCGTTCTCGCCGCGCTGAGGCGCCAGGATGCCATAGCGCCGCTCCCAGGCGCGCAGCGTGGGCGCGGGCGCGCCTGTCTGCCACACGACCGCCTTGGTATTGTACAGTGGCATATCTGAGCAGGCGTCGAGCGCGGGCGGCTGGACGCGCGATTCATGAACGAGCATATCGTCAGACACTCCCTGCGCCACCTTCCGCTTCGACTCCCACCATACGACCGCTTCAAGGTGTGTTGCGCATCGCATATTGTAGCAGGCCGCCCCGTCGCCGCGCATGGTCCGTACAGCCTCTGTCAACTGTTGTGACGGGATTGTGAGATTCTTGGCGGCTCCCGCGCGCCGGTCCGCACGGCGCTACGCCCGGAATTCTTCCCGCGCTCGACCGGCGCCGCGCAAACTTTCTAATATCCTTGTGCGGCGCCTCATACGACTTGGTGGCGAAGAGGGGAGATGGCGGAGAGGACAGCTCGGCGGACTCGCCCGACAGGCGTGGGCGATGGGCGACGCGACCGCTCGGAGATCGTGTGACGCAGGGCCACGCCCCTACCTGCGACTAAGGCTACAAGCGCGCCGAGGACATCGCGGGCGAGGTGGTCAGTGCGCGCGGGCGCGGCGACGCCAACCCCCTGGCCTGGCGTGGACCTGCTGGAGCGCGCTGCGGACTCCTCAGCGACGGCCCCATCTTGCTCATCACCGCGCCCTCCGCGACAAGCTGGTGTTCGACCTGCGCCGCCCGCCCGCTATCCTGCCGCCCGTAAGCCACAGCCTGCCCCTCCCCCCAAGGGCAAGCTGTTCTCTATCCGCTAAGAACGATACGAGAAGTCGCCGCGGACTATGCTCAGACCTCCGCTGCTTTCGGCTGGAGGGCTAGGCTGAGAGCAGGCGCTGGAAGAAGGAGCGGTAGCGCTGCAGGGCAATACGCAGGTCCTCCGTAGAGACGTTGCCGCCGCGCGCCCACTGGCGCTCCAGGCTCGCGCGCTCCTGTGCGAACGTTTCAGCGAGTTGCCGCATGACCTCGGCGACAAGGCTATCGGCCTGCTCGACGACCTGGCGCGGCTCATCCACGAACGCGGTCTGAATCGCGTCCCAGCGCGCCTCGAACGCGTCAGTCTCAGCGTCGGACAGGAGCGGCATGGGCGGCATGGGCGGCATGGGCGAGGTGTCAGCCCGTCCTCGCTGCTCCTCAGCCGCTTCACGATCGCGCCGCGCGCTGGGCGCCGCCGAGCGCGCTGGCCGGGAGCTATCTGGTCTCCCGGCGTCTGTTTGCCTGGTGTCCGGGCCTACGTCCTTGCGACGACTGGCAGAGACGATATCCCGCGTGGTGAGTCCTTCATTGGGTTGCTCGTTCATGGGATCGAACTGTTCGTCCATCATCCAACCTCCGTTCGCTCGGTAGTTCGCTCGGTATCGGTTTCAAGGAGTTCATCGTACAGCGCGCGATAGTGAATCATCGCGGTCCGCAGATCCTCCGTGCTCGCCTGACCCTGCTCGTTCGCCAGCGACGTTGCGTGCGCGATGCGATAGTTCGCCACAACGTTGGGATGGGTGACGGAGATATCGGCGGCGCGTCGCTCGAAGTCGCTGACAGGGTAGCCGCGGACGCGCAGAAGGTCCGTGATCAGCCGGTCGGCGTCGGTCGTCGCCCTAGTGGGGTCGTCAACAAACCGCGCCTGAGTTGCGCGCCAGGCCTGGGTGAACCGGGATCGGTCGGCCGGCGCGAGCGGGCGGATGTCCAGCGCCTCAACGCGCTCTTTGCGCGTCGTGAGTTCGGCCTCGGCGCGGCCCTGACTACCATATTGGGAGACGGTGCGATCATACTCGGGGCCGAACGTCTCATGCAGTTCTTGGCTCTGGCGTCGCCGCCTGGCCACCTGAAGAGCGATCAGCGCAATCACAACCGCGATGATCACAAGGGCCAGGATAATGACCGGCCCTGCCCATGTAGGCATATAGAGGCTCCTTTCCGCGCCTGACGGCGCAAGCAGATTCCCATCCTCAATCAAGATTTCAGGTCTGCAATAGGTTTTATCTGTAATGCAAGGCCAATGCCACGATAGCGAGCGCAGTTAGGCGCGCGTTCATCGAGTTGTACAACCCGCTCGTCTCAACAGCCCGCAATATAGCGACGGCTGATCAGTTCACGACCATGCGAAGCAGCCCGGCGGAGGCTCCATCCTCCCACCGGGCTGGGGCTGTATCTCGCTCCTCACGGGTGAGAAGCCGCCTGGAGCTATTCCTTCACATCGCGCGTCGCCGTCACCCCGATCGCCACCGCCAGGAACACCGCCGCGTAGATCGCCGCCACCAGCAGCGTGTGCGCGCCGGTCACCGGCGTCAGTGGCTGGAAGAGGCCACCGATCGCTGGGGGCGTGTGCGAGCTCATCACCTTGTCGCCCATCACATTCAGGTTGAGCCCCAGGAAGTCGCCGCTCACCAGCGACCAGAAGCCCCAATGGGTCAGATGGTCACCCAGGACCAGGAGGATGGCCACAAAATTGTCGATCGGGAACCAGATCGCCGACGCCGTTAACCCTACCACGAGCGAGCGCGTCACACTGCTGACAGCCGCCGCCAGCAGGATCGAAACGCCCAGGCTGACCAAGACGGAGAGGGCATAGTTGCGCGTATCGGCCCAGAAGGTCGCATCGGCCGCCTTGAAGACATCCAGATTGCCGACGACCGCCCGGACGCCGAGCAGCTCCAGCGCGCCAGCGAAGGCGGTGAAGACGACCGCGCCGGCCAACATGATCAGCGTCATCACGCTCAACTTGGCGAAGAGCAGCTGCAGCCGCCCCACGCCGCGCGCCAGGATGATGCGAGCCGTTCCACCCGAATACTCCATGCCGATCAGCCGCGCCGTCAGGATGATGATCATCATCCCCCAGAACACCCGCAGCAGGAACAGCGGGCTCTGCGTCAGCTTCACCAGCACCCACAGCGGATCTTGCGCGATGGTATCCGGCAGGTACGTACCCTGGATGAGGAAGACTGTGTACAGGATGTACCCCGCGAACATCAGCCCAACCATGATCCAGACCGTCCACTGGCGCGAGACCTTCAGCCACTCGCCGCGCATCAGCCCCAGGAAGGACGGGTTCGCGGGATGGGTGGCTGGCCGCGCCGCGATGGTCTCCACTGCCGTTGTCATACGTTCTCTACTCCCTTATCAATTCGCGCTTGCGATGTCATCCGCTCTCATCGCCGCCCCTCTCGCAGAAGAGGGCGCCGCCGTTATCTCTCCGCGCCGCACTATTCCTTCACATCGCGCGTCGCCGTCACCCCGATCGCCACCGCCAGGAACGCCACCGCATAGATGGCGGTGACGAGCAGCGTGTGCGCGCCGGTCACCGGCGTCAGTGGCTGGAAGAGGCCACCGATCGCTGGGGGCGTGTGCGAGCTCATCACCAAGTTGCTCATCGCGTTCAGGTTGAGCCCCAGGAAGTCGCCGCTCACCAGCGACCAGAAATCCCAGCCTGTCAGGCGGTCGCCCAGGATTAGCAGGATGAACGCGAAATTGTCGATCGGGAACCAGATCACCGAGACGGTCAGGCCCGCCGCCAGCGAGCGCGTCACGCTGGTGACCGCCGCCGCCAGCAGGATTGAGACGCCCAGACTGATCAAGACGGAGAGCGCATAGTTGCGCGTATCGGCCCAGAACGTCGCATCGGCCGCCTTGAAAACATCCAGGTTGCCGGCGACCGTCCGGACGCCGAGCAACTCCAGCGCTCCGGCGAAGGCCAGGAAGACCGCGCCACCGATCAGCGCGATCAGCGCCATCATGCTTAGCTGAGCGAAGAGCAGCTGCAGCCGCCCCACGCCGCGCGCGAGGATGACGCGAGCCGTCCCACCCGAATACTCCATGCCGATCAGCCGCGCCGTCAGAATGATGATCATCATCCCCCAGAACACCCGCAGCAGAAACAGCGGGCTCTGCGTCAGCATCGCCAGCGCCGCCAGCGGGTGGTGGTCAATGAACTCCTGCAGGTTGGCGCCCTTGCTGAGAATGATCGTGAAGAGGGTGTACCCGCCGAACATCAGCCCAACCATGATCCAGAACGTCCACTGGCGCGAGACCTTCAGCCACTCGCCGCGCATCAGCCCCAGGAAGGACGGCCGACCCGCGTGCGTAACAGGCCGCGCCGCGATAGCGCCTGCCGTTGCCGTTGTCATATGCTCTCTATCTCCCCATCGCATACGCGATGTCGTCATGCCGCTACTCCCCCTCTCCCCGCAGGCGAGGGGGCCGGGGGCGTCGTCACCGGCTATGGTGGCCGATCTCAGCGGTGTCGCCGGTCAGGCGCAGGAAGACGCTCTCCAGGTCTTCGCTGTGGGGCGCCAGGCCATCCGGCGCGAAGCCCGCGTTCACCAGGAAGAGGTTCAGGTCGCGCCCGCGGCCCTCCGGCGCGAGGGTCGTGATGGTGTCCGCGCCGTCCTGGCGCGCGCTGGCGCCCCACGGCTGCCGCCGCAGCAGGGCCAGCGCCTCGGCCACCCGCTCCGCGTCGAGCGTGACGGTGAAGGTCCCATGACCGCTGACCAGAGCGTCTATCCCCGAAACCGTCACCAGCTTGCCGTTGTTGAGGATCGCCACGCGGTCGCAGATCTGGCGCACCTCGGTCAGCACATGGCTGGAGATGAAGATGGTCTTGCCCTGCGAGGCGAGCCGCCGCATCAGGTCGCGCATCTCGACGATGCCCGCCGGGTCGAGGCCGTTGGCTGGCTCATCCAGCACGAGCAGATCGGGATCGTTCAGCAGCGCCATCGCCACGCCCAGCCGCTGCTTCATGCCCAGCGAGTAGGTCTTGACCCAGTCCTTGTCGCGTCCCTTGAGCGCCACCAACTCCAGGACCTCATCCAGCCGCGATTCGGGGACGCCGCCCAGCGTCAGGCCGATGGCGCGCAGGTTGTCACGGCCCGACATATAGGAATACAGCGCCGGCTGCTCCACCAGCGCGCCCACTCGCGGCAGAATCTCCGCGCGGTTGGTGGTTAGGTCATGGCCGAGAATTCGCACCGCGCCATCCGTCGGGCGGATGAGGCCGAGAACCATACGGATGGTCGTCGTCTTGCCCGCCCCATTGGGGCCCAGGAAGCCGAACACCTCGCCCCGTCTGACCTCCAGATCGAGATGATCCACCGCCAGCCGCTCGCCGTAGCGCTTCGTCAGGCCGCTCGTGCGCAGCGCCACCGCCTCCGCGCCCGCCGCCCCTGCGCCCGCCCGCGTCACGCTCACGCTCGTCGCGCTTGTCGTCATGCTCGTTCCTCTACACTCCTCACACGCGCCCGCCGCCCTTCACGGGCGCCGCCGCGCATCGCACGGACGCTTCTCCTGCGTCACGAGTCCCATCATAGCGCCCGTATGTCATAGGTCCATCGCCCGTCTGTCGCAACTCTGTCGCGCGAGGGCTCGCCGCGCGCAGGCTGACGTATACTGGGCGATGAAGGAGGATCGCGTGGCATGGCGACGATACTGCTGGTCGAGGACGCGCGAGAGCTGGCGCGCGTCGTCACGCGCGAGCTGGAGGCGGCGGGTCACACCGTAACGCATGTCATGGATGGCCGCGACGCGCTGGAGGCCCACGCCCGCGAGCGCCCCGATCTGATGATCCTCGACTGGATGCTGCCGGGTCTGGATGGCCTCGCCGTGTTGCGGCAGGTGCGGCAGACGGCGGGAACGCCCGTACTGATGCTCACCGCGCGCGGCGAGGAGGCCGATCGCGTCATCGGCCTGGAGGTCGGCGCCGACGACTACCTGACCAAGCCCTTCAGTATGCGCGAGTTGCTGGCGCGCGTCCACGCGCTGCTGCGCCGTGTGGAGCTCATTCGCCAGATGGTCAGCGCCGACCAGGAGCCAGGCGCCGACCCACTCACCTACGGCGCGCTGCGGCTGGACCCGGCGGCGCGGCTGGTAACGCTGGCGGGCGCCGAAGTAGACATCAGCGCCACCGAGTTCACCCTGCTAGCTCTGCTGATGCGCCATCCAGGTCGCGCGTTCAGCCGGCAATACCTGCTGGAGTCAGTCTGGCAGGAAGACTACATCGGCGGCGACCGCTCAGTGGATAACGCCATCCTGCGCCTACGCAAGAAATTGGGGCCGCTGGGCGAGCGCATCGAGACCGTCTGGGGCGTGGGCTATCGCCTGCGCGCCGACGCGGAAGACTAGAGGCGTACTATGGACGCTGGCGAGACGGCGGACGGCGCCCCCCAACCCCCTCTCCCTGTGGGAGAGGGGGAGCAGACCAGCCTGCGCAGGCGGGCTTCGTGGCCGGAGGCCCTTAGGCGCGGGTTCACCCGCCCGCGCGCTGGAACCGCGCCGCGCGCTGGAACCGCGCCGCCGCCACGGCGCTTCCTGGCGGTCGCCCCATGGCCGCGCGCGCTGATGGAAACGCTGACGCTCGCGGCGGTGCTCGTGGGCGTCAGCCTCATCGCGCAGAGCCAGACTCACGTCGTCAACGTCCCGACCCCCGCGCCGCGGGACGAGGTCAACCTCCTGCTGACGGTGATGCTGCTGGTCGGCCCGGCGGGTTGCGCGCTGTGGCTCGCGCTGCGGCTGCGCGTCCCCGAGGCCCGCTGGTATCGCGCCCTGCCAGCAGAGGCGCTGCTCGGCGCGCTGCTGGCGGTGGCGCCCTCGGGCATCCTGCTGTTCCTGATCAAGCAGTTCGCCGCCCGCAACCCAGCGCGCGTGACGGAGTATTTCACCGCCTGGCTGATCGTCAGTGCGATCTTCGCGCTCGCCTTCATCGTCTATCGCGCCGGGGTGCGCCTCTGGCTCTGGTGGGATGGCCAGCGGCGGCGGCGGCTCCAATGGTCGCTGACGCACGCGCTGCTCATGGTGGCCGTCGTCGGCGCCGCGCTCCTCGGCCTGAGCGTGCTCGCTGGCACGGTGCTCTTCACGCGCCCCGACACCCCGCTCCTGCAGTGGATCACCGCGCTGATCTTCCTCAGCGTCCTCATCATCGCCGGCATGCTCGTGATCCTGCCGCCAATCGCGCTCTTCTCCTATTTCTTCGCGCGTGGCGCCAGCCGCCGCGTGCTCAGCCTCGTCCACGCCACCGAGCGGCTGCGCCAGGGCGATCTCACCGCCCGCGCGCCTGTCGAGGGAGTAGACGAGTTGGCCCAGTTGCAGCGCAACTTCAACGTGATGGCCGCTGATCTGGAGGAGGGCGTGCGGGAGCTGAGGGCGGAGCGCGACCACGTGGCGCGCCTGCTGGAGCAGCGGCGCGAGCTGGTCGCCAGCGTCTCACATGAGCTGCGCACGCCCGTCGCCACGCTGCGCGGCTACCTGGAGTCCGCCAGCATGCGCTGGGACGCCGCCCCTGGCGCCGCCGACGCCATCCCCGGCGCCATTCGCCGCGACCTGGACGTCATGCTACACGAGACCGAGCGCCTGCAGCGGCTGATAGACGACCTCTTCACCCTGGCGCGCGCCGAAGTGGGGCGGCTGGACCTCACGTTAGGCCCCGTGGATGTGGGCGTCGTCGCCCGCCGCGCGGTAGAGACGGTGGCCCCGCTGGCCTGGCGCGCCGGGCGGGTGGAGGCGCTGGCCCGCGTGACGCCGGAGACGCCCATCGCCTGTGCCGACGCCGCGCGCGTCGAGCAGGCGCTGCATAACCTCTTGCGCAACGCGATCCGCCACACGCCGCCCGGCGGCATCATCGCCGTGATCGTCGAGCCACAGGGCGTGGGCGAGGCGGCGCGCGTCGCCCTGCGCGTGCGCGACACCGGCGAAGGCATCGCCGCGGAGGACCTGCCGCGCGTCTGGGAGCGCTTCTACCGTTCCAGCCGCGCGCGCGAGTTAGACGGGGATGGCGGCTCTGGCCTGGGCCTGGCGCTGGTCAAGGAAGTGACGGAAGCCATGGGCGGCGCCGTCGCCGTCGAGAGCGCGCCCGGAGAAGGCAGCGCCTTCTCGCTGCTGCTGCCCCTGGCGGGCGACGGCGCCGCCATCTATGGCCCGCGCGCGGTGGAGCTTGGCGCCACAGCCATGGATACGGCTCCTTCTCGCCAGGTACGAGAGGTCGCCGGCTAGGTGGGGCTGGGTACGGGCGATGGGGTATCCGTTGCCGTCGGCGATGGGGTATCCGTTGGCATCGGCGTATCCGTCGGCGTCGCCACGCCCGTCGGGCTGGGTGTGGGCGCCGGTGTGAGCGTGGATGTGGGCGTGGCCGTAGGCGTGGGAGCATGGTAGCCGAGCAGCAGTTGCGGCAGGCTTACGGGCGTCAGGCCGCGCTGGCGCAGTCCGGCGAGAATGTAGGGCAGCGCGGCGAGGGTCTGCGCGCGTCCAGCTGGCCCGTCATGCAGCAGGATGATGGAGCCGGGCCGCACATTGCTCAATACGCGGTTGACAATCGTCATCGTCCCTGGCTGCGACCAGTCCGCCGGGTCGTCATTCCACATGATCGTGGTGAGGCCAAAGGTCCCCGCCTGGGCCACAATTGTGCTGTTGTAGCTGCCATACGGCGGGCGCCACAGCCAGAGGCAGGCGTTCGCGCCCAGGTCAGCGTGGAGTTGCTGCGCCGTCGCGGCGAGCTGCCAGGCGCGCTGGGCGGGCGTGAGCAGCCGCATGTCGGGGTGGCTCCAGGTGTGGATGCCAATGGTGAACCCGTCCGCCGCCTCACGCTGCACCAGCCAGGGATAGGCCTTGGCGTATTGACCGAGCACGAAGAACGTCGCTGGCGTGTGCGTCTGTTCCAGGTAGGAGAGGATCGCTGGGGTGTAGTAGGGTGTCGGGCCGTCATCGAAGGTCAGGGCGACGACGCTGGCGGGCGGCGCGCCATAGTCGCTGGCGCCGCGTATCGCCCAGCCCACGGGCTTTGGCGCCTGGCCGCTGGGGCAGCCCTGCCCGCCGGTGATTGGGCCGGAATAAGGTGGATATGTGCCGCTAGGAGGCGGCGCGCCATCCCCGACCAGCGCTGGCGTGGCGGTGGAGGTGGCGGTGGAGGTGGCCGTCGCGGGCGGGAGCGTCGGGAACGGTGTGGCGGGTAGGTCTGTGGCGCGCGCGGTCGGGCTGGAAGCGGAGAAGATCAGCAGGAAGCCTTCGGCGCCTCCACCGCCGATATACAGCGTGGCGGCCAGGCTCGCCGCCAGCAATGCCACGCTTACGGCCATCAACACCGCGCGCCCGCGCCGCTTACCCTGGGCTGGCGGCGCGGTGATCGCTTCCACCGTCGCGGTCAGCGGCCCCGTGTGCCCGCCCGTCACCTCCGCCTGCTCCTGTCGCCCTGGCTCAGCGGGCGCGCCCTCGGCGCCATCCGCTGGCGATTGTCCCTCGTCTGCCTCTTCCACCTGGCGTCTCCCCCTTCGTCACGCCACCCTGCGACAACTCATGGCGACGACATCCAGGCAGGGCGCGCAACGGCGACTATAACAGAACTCGCCCGCTCTGCATAGTGGTCAGGCATCACAATTCGGGCGCGGATACGACGCGCTCCCTCTCCACCTCGTGTGGAGAAGGAGCGTCTGTCTCAAGCAGAGTCGCGAATGGTCGTGAGCAGGCTAGGACTGCTGGCGCACGGCGCCCCACACGCCCGCGTCGTAGTAGAGCAACACCCTTTCCGCGTTGGCTCCATTATCAATCAGATGGTCGCCGAGCGCCCAGCCCTGTGACGGCGTTGTCTGGGCGAAGGCGGAGAGCGGCGCGTAGATGGTCGTTCCGTGGATCTGTGGCTCCGTGTACTGCCATGCGCCATGATCGTAGCGCAGCGCGACCCGTATGGTTCGAGTTGGCTTGAGCGACATGTAGAAGCCAAAGGCCCAGCCCTGCGTGGGCGAGGTCATGACGATCGTGTTGATAAAGGGCCTGAAGTATGCAGCCTCCTTCTTCGGCACGCCCTGGACTTTCGCCGCGCTCCAGCGCGCGCCATCAAAGTGGTAGAGGCTACTGCCGCTGGAGGAGGCGCTGCCAGCGGCCCATACGTCGGTCGGCGAAATCTCGCTGATGGTTTGGATGTTGGCGCCAGCGGCGATCGCCGTCCCGATATACGTCGTCCACTTGCCGCCAATGTAGTGCGCGACGATATTGGGCTGGCTATAGGTGTTGTCGAAACCTGCGAGCCATACTTCGCCAGGCTGGCGCGCATCCATATCCGCTAGCCCCGTCGAGGGCTTGAGAAAGCTCATCGGGAAGTTGGCCCATGTCCCGTTCTGGTAATGGAGCAACGCGTTTCCATACCCCACGGACGTGTCGCCGTTGGTGGTGATCAGTCGCTTGCCGGAGTACAGCAGCATCCAGCCCTCGTTCGCGGAGACCATCTTGACCTGCATGGCCTTCGCTCCGGGATACGACGGCAGGTTCACCTGCTGCCAGGAGCCGTGCGTGTAGTGGAGCGCGAAGGGCTGGCTCGGCTCCCAGGCGTTCCTCGGCGCCCCATCCGCCATAGGCGTGGTGTCCAGCTTCATTGTGGCGCCGACAGCCCAGCCGTCGTCCGGCGAGGCCATCGAGATATCCGTGAGCTGAACGTTCGGGATCGGCGTTCCCACCGGGGCCCAATGGCAGTTGCGCAGGTGGACCAGCAGCGCGGCGGGCGGCGACGTGGGGCTCTTGTCATCCCATATTGTGCCCGCAGCCCAGCCATCGTTCGCCCCCTCGGCTGCGATGGCGAGGAGACTGGCATTCGCGGGCAGGCTCACGGTGGCCTTAGAAGTCGCGCAGGCGGGCTGAGCCGCCACGGCGTCCTTGCCGCGCGAGGAGCCGCCGCCGCGCCCGGCGAGGAAGCCGAATACGCCCACACTGAGCGCGATCACCGCGACCACCGCGACCACGTCCATGGCGCGGCGGAGGGGGCCGCGTGGGCGAGCGCCCTCCGCCGCTTCGGTTGTCGCGCGGGTGTTGGGGACCAATCGAACAATTCTATCTTTCAGACCCATGATGTTCCTCTCGTTGACCTTGGAGGATTTGTATGCTGGCTCCGCCTGCGCTCCTAACTGGTGAGCGATGCGCGCCCAGGTTGTGAGGGAGGCGGTATCAGGTGGGATGTTTTCGTCGGCGCGGCGCATCGCCGCCGCCACGTCACGCCACTCGTCGAGCGCGGCGCGGCAGCGCTCACAGGAGGCCAGGTGGCGCTCCATCTCGGCCCGTTCGCCGTCCGAGAGCGAGTTCGTGACATACCAGGGCAAGGAATCCTGGTGTCTCTCGCATGACAAATCAGGCGTCATGGCGTGCTTCCTCAGATAATCGGCAAGCAAGCGCGCTCTGGAGCGCCCGGCGGGCGTAGCTCACGCGGCTCTTCACCGTCCCAACCGGGACCCCCAGAATCTGGGCCGCCTCCTCGGCGCTGAAGCCTTGCTGGAAGACGAGTTGGAGCACGGCGCGGTGCTTGGGAGTGAGGCGGCTCAGCGCCTCGTCGAAGGCCAGTTGTTCGAGCACTGTGTCCTCCGGTGAAGCGGCCATGGGAATGACTGCTCCTTCCGGGGGATCGCTCGCGATCTCGGTCTCGCTCCGTCCACGCTGGGCCGAGGCCTTGCGCGTGCGGAGCGCGACATAGTGCGCGATCTGGAAAAGCCAGGTGGCGAATTTGGCCTCGCCGCGGTAGCCGCCCGCGGAGCGCCAGACCGCCAGGAAGGTATCCTGCAGCGCCTCCTCGATGGCGAGGCCATCGCCATCGAGTTGGTGCCACAGGTAGCGCCGCAGTCGCGGGCGGTATTCGACGTAGAGCTGGCGCAACGCCTCTTCGTCACCGTCCGCGATTCGCCGGAGCAGGAGTGTAGGTTCTGGCGTCGTCATGTCGTCCAGGGTACCTTCCTCCCGTCGTTCATTGGGGCGAGGCTCGAGCCGCTCGCCTCAACACATATATGCTGAGGAATATGTGCGCAACCGCGAGAGAATGGTTCAAACGAGATGAGTTCGCATACGTTTGTGGTACTACCTTGCCCTGGTACCGCTTCGCCAGCGCCGCTAGAATGCCAGCCAATCGCGGCGCGCCGTTCATGATGTGCCGCCGCGTCGCCGGGCGCGCCACCCGGCGCGGCGGCCGTATGGCTTTCCACTCCTGCCCTATCCACAAGTTGCGCCGTCCGCCGCCCGTGGGCGTAGAGTCCGGCGCCGCCCATGCGCGTGTGCTGAGCGGCGCTTCCCGAAGGGAGGGAGGCGCCGCTCAGTATGGCTCAGTATGGGATGGAAGAAGACCAGCATGCGGGTTCAGGGTATCATGCTCGACGTGGATGGCACGCTCGTCCTCAGCAACGACGCGCACGCGCGTGCATGGGTCGAGGCGTACCAGGCGTCCGGCTATCAGGTGGCGTTCGCGGACGTGCGGCGGCTGATCGGCATGGGCGGCGACAAGCTCATGCCCGCGCTCACCCCCGACCTCAGGCCGGATGATGGCGTCGGCAAGGAAATCTCGGCGCGCCGGAAGGACGTCTTCCTGAGCCAGCTCGCGCCGGAGCTGCGCCCGGCGCCCGGCGCCCGCGCGCTGGTGGAGGAGATGCGGCGGCGCGGGCTGCGCCTGATCATCGTCAGCTCGGCCACGCCCGAAGAGCTCCAGACGCTGCTGAAGGCGGCCCAGGTGGATGATCTGCTCACCGAGGCGACGACCAAAGGGGACGTATCGCAGTCCAAGCCCGCGCCGGATCCGGTAGCGGTAGGACTGGAGCGCCTGGGCTTGCCGCCTGAGGCGTGCGTGATGCTCGGCGATACGCCCTACGACATCGAGTCGGCGGCGAAGGCGGGCGCGTCGACCGTCGCGGTGCGCTGCGGGGGATGGGACGACGCCGACCTGCGTGGCGCTGTGGCCATCTACGATGACCCAGCCGACCTGCTGTCGCATTATGACGCGTCGCCCCTCGCGGGCGCGCGGTTCACGGCGCCGTACGGAGAAGATCGCGACGCGCCCAGATCCCTGGCGTAGGGCAGGCGTAGAGCAGGCGCGCTGATCCCACTCCCACGAGAGACGTGGGAGACGCGGGAGACGCGGGCATGGGGCCATCTGGTATAGTGTTTGCAAACTGTTTGCCAGGGCGCAACGACCATTCCACGGTGTCCAGGCTCGCGCGCTCCCGCTGGCGGCTCGCTATATGGCGGCCGCGGCGCTAGCGAGGACGACCTACCGGAGGAGCTCATGGCGGCGGAGCGGGACCAATCTACCACGCAAGGCGCCGCGGCGCCCAAGGACGCTCAGCGCGGCGCGCGGGACGCCACGCGCGCGCCTGGGCCTATCCAGGGCTCGGAAGACGCGCCCGGCGCCGCACGGACAGAGGCGGCCATGGATAATGGCGGCGCGGCGGCCAGGCTGGTTGACGCCGCGCGCGCCCATACCGTAGCGGCATGGCGGGCGGCCGTTCGCTGGCTGCGCGTCAACAGCTGGCTGCCCGCATGGCTCCCCATCCGCTGGCGCCATTGGGGCGTGGCGTATCTGGCGGCCGCGCTCTCGCAGGCGCTAGCGATCACGATCATCACACTCACCAACGGCCTCTTCCCTTCGCTCCTCTTCCAGGGCGCGCTGGATATCCTTGTCATCGTGGTCGTCGCGCTGACCTTCGGCGCCGGGCCAAGTCTGCTCACCACCCTCCTGGGCGCCGCCCTCCTGGATTTCTTCGCGCTGCCGCCGCATCTCGCCTGGTCGCTGTCAAGCCCAGCGTATCTGATGTCGCTGTCGCTCTTCGTCGTCATTGGCTACGTCGCCAGTGTCCTCGCGAGCCAAACCGAGCGCGCCCGTAGCATCGCGGAGGCGGCGCGTGAGCGTACCGAGCGCCTCGCCTTCGCGCTCGCCGATGAGCGGGCGCGCCTGGAGGCTGTGATCGAGGCCTCACCAGATCGCGTCGCCATCTTCGACGAGCAAGGGCGCATCGTGCGCCTGAACGCCGCCGCGCAACTGGCGGCAGGGCCGGAGCGCGGCGCGGAAGGCTTACCAGAATACCAGCAGGCGTACGGCCTGAAACGTCCCTCCGGCGAGCCGTGGGCGGTTGGCGAGCTGCCGGTCGCCCAGGCGCTGCGCGGGGAGACCGTGACCGATGTGGAGATGCTCTACCGCGATAGCGATGAGCGCGAGCGAACGATTCTGACGAGCGTCGCCCCGATCCGCGATGCTACCGGGCAGACGCGCGGAGCCATCGCCATCACGCACGACATCACCGCGCTGCGCGAGATACAGCAGGCGGCAGTCGAGCGCGCGAGCCAGCTGGATTCGATCATCGAGTCCATGGCGGACGCCATCTTTGTCTACGACGCCCACGGCGGCATCATGCGGACCAACGCCGCCGCGCGCAAGCTGTTTGGATTCGATGCGCAGCCACGGTTCGCCACGATGTCCCTGAGCGAGCGCCTGCCGCTGGTGGAGGCGCGTGACGACCAGGGCCAGACGCTGCCGGTGGAGCAGTCGCCGCAATCGCGGATACTGCGCGGTGAAACGCTGGCGGGCGATACGGCGATGGATTGCCTGCTGCGGCTCCTCGACGGTCGAGACGTGGCGGTCAATATCACCGGCGCGCCTGTGCGCTCGGCCGATGGCAAGATGCGCGGCGGTATCCTGATCTTGCGCGACGTGACCGAGCAGCGGCGCCTCCAGGCGCGCACGCGCGAAGCCCTCGACGCGGTGCTGGCGATGGCCCAGGCGCTGGTGGAGCTGCCCCCGGACATCCGCTCAGACGGCCAGGGCAGCCAGGACGAGATGGCTCGCGGCGGCCTAGAGGTCGCCCAGCGGATCGCGCGGCTGACGTGCCGGGTCCTCGGCTGCGCGCGAGTTGGCATCCTGGCCGTGGATCCGGAGACGGAGCGCCTGCGCGCGATCGCCGTCGTGGGCCTCACGCCTGAGCAGGAGCGCCAGTGGTGGGTGCGACAGCGCGAGTCGGAACGGCGCGGCGTGCGCCTCGGCGATGGGTCTGACCCTCGGGACCTTTTCCGGCTCCTCTCAGGTGAGGCGCTTGTCATTGACATGACCCAGCCGCCGTACGCCTACCTGCCCAACCCCTACGGCATTTCGACATCGCTGGCCGCGCCAATGCTGATTGGCAGTCAGATCGTCGGCATCCTCTCGCTCGACTACGGTGGGCCGCCACATAGCTTCACCGCTGATGAGATCAAGCTCGCGGGCGGCGTGGCGCAGCTGGGGGCCGTCGTCCTCGAGCGCGACCGCTTGCTGCGTGAGCGGGCGGAGGCGCAGGCCAGCCTGCTCGCGGCGCAGGAAGCGAACCAGCGCATGGACGAGTTCTTGAGCGTCGCGGGCCACGAGCTCAAGACGCCCATCACGACGGCGCGCGTCAACCTCCAGCTCATCGAGCGACGTATGCGGCGCCTCAATGGCGAGCTTGCGCGCCTGGATGAGTCAGCCAGCGCCCAGATCACGCCGATCATCGAGCCGTTCCGTGAGCTCATTCAGCGGGCGGACAGCGCCACCAGGCGTCAGAGCCGGCTGGTGGAGGACCTGCTCGACGTGTCACGCCTCCAGTCCGGCCAGCTCGATCTCCAGATCGAGACCTGCGACCTGGTGGCCCTCGTCCGCGACTGCGTCGAAGACCAGCGGCTCACCTGGCCTGAGCGGTTGATCTCCGCGACCCTGCCGGAAGGGACCGCGCCGGTCGCCGCCGACCCTGATCGCATTACCCAGGTCATCGCCAACTTCCTGACCAACGCCCTGAAGTACTCGCCAGGCGACGCGCCGGTGAGCGTCACGCTGACGCGCGAGGACGGGACGGCGCGCGTCAGCGTGACGGACCACGGCCCTGGCATCGCCGAGGCGGCGCAGGCCCACCTGTGGGATCGTTTCTATCGCGCGCCCGGCGTTGAGGTGCGCAACGGCTCAGGCGTCGGATTGGGTCTGGGCCTCTACATCTGCCATGAGATCATCGAGCGCCACGGTGGCGAGATCGGCGTCGAGAGCCAGCCAGGCGATGGCTCCGTCTTCTGGTTCACACTGCCACTGAAACGGGCTGCTGATGGCCGCTAGCGGCCCCGACTGTCCGGCGCCCTACCCGGCCCGCATAGCTCATCCATGCCGCGCGGAGCCGAGCCATTCATCTTTGAGCAGTCCATAGTAGTACTCATCCTCGAAGCGGCCGTGGTGGAGGTAGCGCTGGCGCAGGTTTCCCTCGTAGGTGAAGCCCAGTTTGAGGAGCAGGCGCTTCGATTGCGCATTCTGATCGTCAATGATCGCCTCGATGCGGTGCATTCCCAAATCGGTGAAGCCATAGCCCAGCGTGGCGGAGACCGCCTCAGGCATGATGCCGCGACCCCAGTACGCGCGGTGGAGCTCATAGCCCGTCTCAGCGTGATGATGCCCCTCGTCGATGCGGTGCAGGCTGCACGAGCCAATGACACGATCGGCGCCCTGGAGCGTGACGGCCCAATGGATCGCCTCCCGGCGCGCATAGCGCGCGTCGATCTGCCGGATGCGCTCGCGGGCGTCGTCCAGCGAGTGGGCGGCCCCATGCCCGGTGAACCGCATCGCGTCCTCATCCGAGAGGATAGCGAACAGCGCCTCCGCATCATCGGGCTGGAAGCGCCGCAGCAGTAGCCGCTCGGTAGTGAGGACGGGGAACTCCGTAAACGCGCGATCAATAGCCAACCAAAGGCTCCTTTCCCTCCAACCGCTCAATAGCATACAGCAGAGCTAGCGGCAAAGGCGCGTCGGGCATGCGCTCGTTCCGCAACACACGCTACCCAGCCATCGTAACGACCCGCATAACGCGCCGCGCCCAGGGCGAGCGCGCGCTAGGAGCTTGTCGCTCGACCACATGGACATCCAAGAGACGACGTATTCGCACAAATGGAGAGCGAAGCGGCGCACCTAGCGGGCATAGCGGAACGGTGAGTCGGAGCCAGAGCGTCGGGAGAGCAATGCGAAAGGTACTAGCGAGTGGTGTTTGCTGGCGAGCAGGTTTGCGGAATACAGCGCTCTTGTCATTATAGCTAGCAGCTAGCACGAGCCGTCCCCACACTCAACCCGTGTTCGGACGGCTCGTGGCTCAATGCCGCTCCAGCCGCATGCCGGCCGCCACGCCGACAGCGGATGCCACGGCGGCGGGAAGCCCAAAGAACAGGAGCAGGTCGAGCGCCAGGATCACCGTCGCGCCCAGGCCCGGGCCAGCGATCGGCGCGCTGGCGAGCGCCTTGAACACGATCGCCGCCGCGACCGCTCCCAGCCAGAGCGCGACCGGCACAACCAGCAGCGCCCGCCATGCGCGCCACAGCAGTGCGCCAATGAGACTCGCCAGACCAATCGTGAGCAGGAGCTGTATCGTCAGCAGGAGGGTTGGGGTTGGCGCTTGCAAGAGGGAGTAGGCCAGGAACCCGCCTGCGAATGCCGCCAGCGCGCCGAGCGCGCGCTGGGTCGCCTCTCTGGTAGGGGAGCGCTGCCGCATAGAGGGTATGACCTCCTCGCTGTGGACCAAGGGTGGAACGCCGTCCTTCAAGAAGGTATAGGCCCAAGGCGGCTGGCTCGTCCAATGCTCCAGCGATTGGGCGCCGCTGACGCCCGCGCCATCAGCGGCGCCAGTCACGCCCGCCTGCGCGCCCCGTCGCCGCGATTCAACAGAGCCCACGCGATCAGCGCGCACCCGACCAGGATCAGCAGCCCGTGACCGACCCGGACGAGCGGCGGGGTATAGAATTGTGGGATGAAGAGCGCGAAGGCGACGGCCAGCGGAATACCGCTCCATCTGGGCAGGACGCCCGACCGCCAGATCGCGATGGCGAAGAGGATGACGCCCACCGCGAGCGCCAGTAGGCCAACCCCAAAGAACCAGATGCCCTCACCAAAGCGGATCGCGTTCGTGAGCGTCACATACAGATCAACATCGCGCCGCTTGAGCGCCTCCTGACCTACGGCGTGCAGCGCGAAGGCCTCCGCCCCATAGTAGGGCAGCGTCAAGCCGACGCCAACCCAGGTCACGACCAGCGCCGCGAGGCCCAAGCCACCAGCCGTCGTCGCCCGTAGCTGACTATAGAGCCCAAGTAGCCCCAGCATGAGCAGGATGAACCCTACCATCGCCAGCGAGTGCGCCAGGAGCCAGGCGGACGACGCGAACGCCGCGGCGCCCCGCAGGCTCGCTTCATCGGAGTATGGCCGGATCGCTGGATACAGAACAAAGCACACGCCCGCAAGGAGCAGCGCAAGCGCGGGCGCCCACGCGCGCGGCGTATTCTTGGATATCATCGGTAAACCCCCCATGTTTCGCGTGCGCCGCATGGCGCCCATCTCGCGCCCCAGCGCCTCAGTCGCCCAGCGCCCGCACGAGCGCCAGGTTGGCCGCAACCACGACGCCAAACACCCACGCCCAGTCGGGGCGCCCCGCGACGGCCAGAGCCGCCACCGCCAAACCGAAGACCAGGATGCGCAGGGCCAGATTCACCAGGCGAGGGACCGTCACGACCGCCCGGGGAGCGATGAACAGCCACCACGCCACGATCATCAGCAGCGGCGCGCCAACCCCCAGCGCGATCTTCGCGGCCGTCCCATTGCCCACTTGAACGCCCCAGTAGCCCAGCGCCGCCAGCGCCGCCAGCTCGACGAGGAACGCTACCGCCAGATTGCTGTACCTGATCGCCGCCAACATCGTGACTCATCCCTTCCTGTAAAGCGGGAGTGCTAATGCCAGTAGTTTATTACTAATAACATTAGTTTGTCAAGGGCGCCTGATCTCGTGGGACATGTCCTGCGCCGAGTCCACATCCACGCAGACGCGACGCGCCCCCGGAGCGCCAGCTACTTCCCTGTGGCGTCTGCTCCGGGGGCGCGCTGCTGTCCGCCCGCTGAATCGGGAACGCTGCCGCGACACCGATTCAGCGCGCCTCAGGTTTCGCCACGCTTCTCAGTCGCGGCGGCTATTGCTGCAACGGTACCGTGAAGTCGAAGGCGACCTCATCGCCCGTCCGCGAGCTGTCGCACGGCTGCAACGTCAGCCGCATATGCCTCTCCTGCTGGCCACCCTGCAGATGGACAACCGAGAAGTAATCCACCTCTGAGTTATGCGCTACACCGTCCTTGACGCCCTCGGGCAAGGTATCGACTACTATCGCCCGGAACGTATCGCCCTCGCGGCTCGTGAGGGAAACGGGGCAGACGGCAATATCGCCGGCGGGCTGGTCATACGTAAACCCGATGATCACCTTCTTGCTCGTGAAGGCGGCTTTGGCGAGCGTCACCGTCGAGTCGCCCACAGCATGAGTGACATTGAGATTCGTGTACGTTGGCCCCGTGGCCGCCGGGACACCCAACTGGAAGCGGAGCCCCGGATCGAGATGCGTGATGGCGAAGGCCGCGCCGCCTGAAAATACCACCAACGCCAGCAACGCCATGGCGGCGGACATCACGAGCCGTCGCGCCCTTGAGCCCATCCATACCGGCTCATTCGCCAGCTTTACCAGCCGCCGCGCGCCCGGGTGGCTCTCGATGACAGCGCGGGCAGGATGCTGGTTCAGCCCCTGATAGCGCGCCGTCGCCCGTGCCAGCAGCTCCCCGCCGATGCGGCGCTGCGTGTCCGCGGGCGGCGGCGCGGCCATGAAAGCGTCCAGATCGCGCACCATATCAGTCAGCGCGGGGTCTTCCCGCTCGGCGGAAAGGAGGTCCGCGTACCGCTGATTGAGAGCGTCGCGCGAAGAATCAGCGTGTCGCATGATATCGCTCCTTCAGGCTCTGAAGTAGACGGCTCAGCTGCTTTCTCACAGCTTCCGGTCGCTTGCCGATGATAGCGGCGATCTCTGGCGCGCTCAACCCGGCGGCGAAGCGGAGGGCGAGCAGGTCGCGGGCGTCCGAATCCAGGGCATCGAGCAGCTCGGCGAGCCTGGCGTAGGTTTCGTTCAGCAGGACGTCAGCCTCCACCTCCTGATCGGTCACGAGCTTGGCCGCGGCGTCCAGCGAGATGGTAGATGGGTGGCGGCGGTAGCGGTCTATCAGCGCATGCCTGGCGATGGTGAACAGCCAGGCCACGAACGGCGCGGAGCGCGCCTGATAGCGCGGCAACGCATCCAGCGCCTTCAAGAAGACGTACTGCGCCAGGTCCGCCGCGTCTTCGGGCTGGCGCGCACGCATGCGCAGGTAGCGATAGACGGCGGGGAAGTACTGCTCATAGAGCGTCGCAAAGGCTGCCGGATCGTGTTTGGCAGACTCCACCAACGCCTGTTCGCGCTCCAGGGCGTCATCCTCCGCGTGGTCGTTGACGACTGGGATCGTCGTGAACAGTTGGGGAGATTCCAATGTGTGTCTCCTTGCATGCGCGTCAGGGAACGTGATCACATCCGCGACGCGGGCAGGCCTGAGCATCATGATGTCAGCCGCTACAACGCGGATTTCGCGCAAGTGTGACAGACAAGGTGAGAGACGTGCGGTATAGGAGATAATGTCCGCGCTCGCGCGCATCAAGTAGGCGAATAAGGGCAAATACCTGACGCGCGCCTTCGACCTGAACCCGGCGGACGTCCTGGCGGGCTGGCGGCGCAGGGCGCCGTACAGATACTCGCCTCCACCGATCCCTGGGAGCTTGCCACACTCTGCGACTGGGTCATCGTCTGCTATCGCGGGCGTGTCCGCGTGGCGCTCGACACCGCCCACCTGAGCGCTCATACCATGCTCGACGTAATGGACACCGGCGCGCTCCCCTGACCGCCACCTCATCCCACATCCACCTCTGGCTGGTACCGCGGCGTCTCCGCCAGATGCGGCGCGGCGATAGTCTCCGCCACAGCCAGCTCAGCCGTCGTCCTTGCCAGCTTCAGCGCGCGGTGGGAGGCGTGGGCGGAGAGCCGCAGTCGCCGCGTCACCGCCGGCAAGAGCGGCTGGGCCGCTGCCTCCACCCTGCAATAGCGGGGCGCCCCTGCGTGCGATCAGGCGCGATCAGGCGCTATGTATGCTTCACCCACGCGCTCACGCGCGCCATCGCCGAACTGGCCGAGATCATCGCAGCGCCTCCACCGCCTCGGTCGGCGCCTCCAGCTTCTCCCACTCCCGCTCCTGCCGCGGAATGACCACAAACGCCACTGCCCCCGCGATGAGCGACAGCAGCGCCCCAACAACAAGCGCCAGCGATACAGATCGATCGAGGATTGGGCCTGCCAGCGCCGACCCGATTGGAACGCCCGCGAAGTTGAGGCTCATTGACACGGCGATCACCCGGCCGAACCACGCCGGGTCCGTCCGCCGCTGCCGCAGCGCGAATAGCCCCAAGTCAATCGGCGTCGCCGACACTCCCGTTAAGATCATCGCTATCACCAGCGCAGATGTCGCGCCCGCCACCGCCAGCAGCGCCGCGCCCGCCGCCGCCGCCACCATACCTACCGCCACCATACGCCGCTCGCGCCCCTCGGTGTTGATTCGCCCAGCCACCAGCCCAGCCACGACCGTCGCCAGCCCGGCGACCGACCACAGCGCGCCCACCGCGCCTGGACCCCCGTGGAACCGCCGGAACACGAGCACTGGCAGCGCCAAGTTCACCACGCCGAAGCCCAGGTTGCACAGCGCCATCGTGATCACGATGCCGCGCAGCGTCGTCTGCCGCACGGTATACACCAGCGCCTGCGCCGCTGAGCGCAGCAGCCGCTCGCTCGCGGCCTGTGCGCTGGCCACACTGGGATCGACAAACCGTCCCAGCGCCAGCCCTGCGGCAACCCACAAGCCTGCCGCCGCAAAGAAGGCTCCCTCGCCTCCCACCCACGCGACGAGCAAGCCCGCCAGCGCTGGACCCACCACCAGCGCCAGCGCCTGACTCCCGCTATCCACCGCATTTGCCCGATCCCACAGCGCGCGCGGCACCACGAGCGGAAAGAGCGCCCGCGCTCCGCTCGCACTCAGCGGACCTGTCAGCGCGCTCAGCGCGAGAATCGGCAGCATCACGGCCACTGGCAGCGCGCCCGCTAACGAGAGAACGGCTAGCAGCGCCACCGAGGTCGCCGCCACCCCATAGTCCAGCAGGATCATGCGGACCCGCCCATGCCGGTCGAGCAGCGCGCCCGCGAGCGGGCTGACCACCAGTCCCGGCACGATGCTCAGGAACGTCGCGAGTCCCGCCAGAGTTGGTGAGTGGAAGCGCGCCAGCACAAAGAGCACCAGCGCCACCTGCCACATGCCGCCCGCGGTCCGCGCCAGCAGTGTCGACGCCGCCAGCAGCGGGAATCCGCCAATAGCGAAGAGCTGCCTGTAGCTCGTGGCTGGCGCGCCCTTCGCCGCCCTCTCGATCCCTGCCCGCATGACGCCCCGGCTCCTCGCTCTTCGCGGCTCTTCCCACCTGGGCCGCACTGACCCGCGCCCTCACGTCATGTTCAACCTACGTGCGGGCGGCGGCAGATAGCGTTCGACGATGTTAGATAGCCATCATACCATACCGCACGGCCGCCATGGCGCGCGACAAACGATATCCCCCACAGACCCGACCAGAGCGACCATCAGTTCGTCGCGTAGTTGGGTGAGCGGGATCTGGTCGCGGCTGGCGAGGGAGTGATCGGGGCTGGTGGCGAGTTCGGCGGTGCGCCGGTCGAGTGGTGGCTTGCGGGTGTCGGAGGAGGGCGGTGATGGCGGTGATGGCGGTGTCGAGCTCGCCGAGGGCGCTATGGGAGATCCACCTGGGCCGCCGGGGCCGCTGTACGAGGCGCGCAGCTGCTTCACGCGGAGGTTGTCCGCCCACAGCAGACGCTAAGGAAGCGAGCGATAAGGGAAGGCGGCTACTCACCCCTTCCCACTTTCACTTTACAGCGCACAGGGGGGCTTGCGGCAAGCCCCAGGTCATGCCGTATAATCGCCGCCCGAGGCCAGAAACCGACGGAAGTGGGAGGAGCGCAATGCGTCTGTTGTTGTTGGCGACGTATGGGTCGCATGGGTCGTGCGGGGACATCGAGCCAATGGTCGGAGGACTGGCGGCGCGGGTGCGGGCGCTCGGAGCGGAGATGCCGGCGCGCCCGCTGGTGACCGGGGCAACCCCGCCGTCGGCGGCGGACCTTCCCCGGCGCGCGGCCGCGTTGGTCGCCACGCGGGTCGCCACGGTGGCCACCGTGGCCGAGGGATGTGATGCGCCGATCGCGACCGGCGTGATGCCGATGATGCCGATGATACCGGCAGGAGTGTGGCTATGACCGAGCATGCGGTGGTGATCGCCGGAGGAGGCCCGACCGGGCTGATGTTAGCGGGCGAGTTGGCGCTGGCGGGGGTGGACGTTGCCATTGTCGAGCGGCGCGCCAGCCAGGACCTCATCGGCTCGCGCGCCGGCGGTCTGCATTCACGCACCATCGAGGCGCTCGATCAGCGCGGAATCGCTGATCGGTTCATCTCGCAGGGGCAGGTGGCGCAGGTCGCGGGGTTCGCCTGGATCCCCTTGGACATCAGCGACTTTCCCACCCGGCACAACTACGGGCTCGCGCTGAGGCAGAACCATATCGAGCGCATACTGGCTGGCTGGGTGGATGAGCTAGGGGCGCCGATCTATCACGGACGTGAGGTGACCGGGTTCACGCAGGACGGCGCCGGCGTCAACGTCGAGCTGTCCGACGGCCAGTCCCTACGGGCGGCATATCTCGTCGGGTGCGACGGAGGACGCAGTCTGATCCGTAAGGCAGCTGGCATCGCGTTCCCCGGCTGGGATCCGTCGATCAGCAACCTGATCGCCGAGGTCGAGCTGGCCGAGGAGCCGGAGTGGGGCGCCCGCCGCGATGACAAGGGCATTCATGGCCTGAGCAGGCTGGAGGACGGGAAGCGAGTACGGGTCATGGTGACCGAAAAGCACGTCGGACACACCAATGAACCCACCCTGCGCGATCTCAGCGAGGCGCTCATCGCCGCCTACGGGACCGATTATGGTGTACACAGTCCTACCTGGATTTCCCGGTTCACCGATATGACGCGGCAGGCGGCGGCGTACCGGGATGGACGGGTGCTGCTGGCCGGAGACGCCGCACACGTGCATTACCCGGTGGGTGGGCAGGGCCTCAACATCGGGGTGCAGGACGCGGTGAATTTGGGATGGAAGCTGGCCCAGGTGGTCAAGGAGACATCGCCACAAAGCCTGCTGGATACCTACCATGCTGAGCGCCACCCGGTCGCTGCCCGTGTGCTGCGCAACACGTTGGCGCAAACCGCGCTCCTCCGCGGCGCCGATGAGCGTATCGAGGCCGTGCGCGACACGATGTCCGAGCTGCTGCGCATGGACGAGCCGCGCAAGCGGTTTGCCGCGATGATGTCTGGCCTGGACATTCAGTACGACCTCGGCGAGGGACACCCACTGCTTGGGCGCCGCATGCCCGATCTCGACTTGGTCACCGCCAACGGCCCGCTGCGGGCCTTCACCCTGCTGCACGACGCCCGACCAGCGCTCCTCAACCTCGGCGAGCCCGGCGACTTCGACCTCACTCCCTGGGCGGATCGGGTGCAGGTGATCGACGCCAAATACGTGGGTACATGGGAGCTTCCGGTACTTGGCGCGGTCACTGCTCCCACTGCCGTGTTGATTCGGCCCGACGGCTATGTGGCCTGGGTGGAAGTGGGAGACCGAACTCACCCGGGGCTCCACGACGCGCTCACCACCTGGTTCGGACCGCCTACTACTGCGGCGTAGAGGAGTTCGTATGGATCTCACCGACGCCTCGGTGATCGCCATGGCGCCGATCAGCATGAAGTTGGCGGGGTAGGTGACGGCGCCCTGGGCGCGCGAGATGGTGCCGGCGTGGTCTTCGAGCGCCTGACGCGGCGCCTCGATCGTGGTCTGGCCGAACTCGGCCAGCTCATCGAGGAAGAGCACGCCGCGGTGGGTGAGGCTGATCGCGCCGGGGCGCGGGAAGCGCTGGCCACCAGCCAGATCGTAATGGCCGGTGGTGTGACGTTGTTCACAATAGCGACTTTCTGTCTTCAAATGGGTGACAATCCGCGGCTTCACGGTGTTGTACACAGCAGTGCAGCTTGCTATGCTGCGGCGTGCGCCCGTCTGCGGTTGGCGTGGTTCCTGTTGGCGCAGCTGGCGTATATGAGGAGGGAGTATGCGACACTCGCGGCGCCTGGCTCTCGGCTCAATCGGCATAGCGGCGCTCACGCTTGGCGTGATCTTCAGCGGTTGTGGCGCTGCGACCACCACAGGAGGACATGGCGTCGTGGAAGGCGCCGCGACGGCGACGGCCACGCCCCTTCCCACCGAGACGCTGCCCCCCATCACTGGAATAATCACCGAGTGGCCGGGATGTCCACGACTCCTCCCCATGCCTAACCAGCCGAACTATGTCGCGGTGGGTGGCTTGGTAGTCTCGGTTCCCCAGCGATGGGGCGACTATCCCAGCGAATTGATGCCAAACAACGAGCCCAACGCGCCTTATAAGGTCCCTTTGACGATGAGCGATCAGCAGGTGGGCGCATTTCACCCGAACCCGCCCGTCAATCCACAGTTGGAACCAGGATATTTCTTCCAGATATGCAACAAGACAAGCGCATCGCATTCACTCACGAACATGAGCGTGCGCATCGCCAGCTTCAGCGCGCATAGTGGGCCCGTCACTGTCTGGCACATCTGCGAGAACGGCCCCTTCGATCCAGCGACCAAGCAGACGACGCCGGGCTGCGGCGGCGGGTCCATAGGCAGTCGGCTCACAGCTTCCCTGCTCAACGATAGCCCTGGCGCCTCGGCGCCCGTCACAGGAACGGCCTGGCCCGTTACGATCAGCCCGAACAGGGCGATCGTGCTTGCCGTTGCCCTGAACGGGTTGACTGCCCAGGGCACATATACCCTCAGCTTTGGCATCAGCGTTGATGGCGCGGCGCCCAGGCAGGTGACGCCAAGTGACGGCGCCTTCCTCATGGCGCCCTCAGCGATTGTGTGGACGGGAACCGCATGCCAAACACCGGCGATGCAGGCGCAAATCCCCGCATCCAGCCAGGATGCCTATTACGTCTGCCCGCCCGCCTCGTGAGGGGAGCACACATCGTGCCTCGCGTCTCTCCCTAATTGGGGCATCGCGTCTTGGAGCGGGCATATACGCGGTGAGCGGCGCCAGCGCTACCTGCCACGGCGAAGCCTATCGTCCGGTCTTTGTAGAACTGGTAGCTCCCGCGTACATCGGGCAGGATGGCGATACCCGCGCACGCCAGTCAATCTCCGCCTGGCTTACAGCTCTACAACTTGCGCCACGTCCAGGAACATGCGGCCCAACTGAGTCTCTTTTTGGGGCAGAACGCGATCCATGCTGGCCCCAGCTGGGTCGCGCGTGCGAAGGATGATCCTGACAGAATAAGGGCTTTAGCCCGCCGCAAGCCGCTGTGGCTTTAGCCCAAGCGGATAGGCGCCGTGGCTTCAGCCGAATGTCCCATGCGGTTGTCATGCACTCATTTAGGTTATATAGTAAGTGCATGAGCGACAAGCAATCAGCTACGACCAGCATCACCATCCGCATCCCGGCAGAGATTGCCGAGCAGATGCGTCGCATCGCCAAGCAGCATGATCGTTCCCTCAATGGGGAAATCGTGCGGGCGTTGCGCGAGTACGCCGCCAAACACCAGGAAAAGCAGGGGTAGTAGCCGTGAGTGCTGAGAGCCTGCGCAAAGCCTACAAATACAAGCTCACGCCGACGCCCGACCAGGAGCGGACTCTGGCTGAGACGCTGTGGCGCTGTCGCACGCTCTACAACACGGCGCTGGAACAGCGCATCTTCCTGTGGAAGCAGCGCGGCGTCAGCCTCACGCGCTATGAGCAAGAAGCGGAGTTGAAGGACCTCCGCGCCGACCTATCGGAATATGCGGCCATCCACAGCCACGTGCTCCAAGATGTGCTGGCCCGGCTGGATACGACCTATCAGGCCTTCTTTCGCCGGGTGAAGGCTGGAAAAGCGAGCCAGACACCCGGCTTCCCCCGCTTCTAGGGGCGCACCCGCTACCACTCCTTCACCTACAAGCAGTATGACAACGGCGCGCGGCTCGACAACGGCTACCTCGTGCTGAGTAAGATTGGGCGCGTGGCGGTGCGCTGGTCGCGTCCGTTGGAGGGCACGCCCAAAACCGTCACCATCTCGCGTGAGGCGGACGGCTGGTATGCCATCATCGCGTGCGCCGATGTGCCTGCTCAGCCCTTGCCTGCCACCGGACGCGAGACGGGCATCGATGTGGGCTTGAAGGTCTTTCTCATCACCGCCGATGGGCTGGCCGTTGAGAATCCGCGCCTGCATCGGCGGGGGGAGAAGCGCCTCAAGAAAGCCCAGCGGCGCGTGTCCAAGCGCCAGCACGGCAGCAAGCGGCGTGGCAAGGCCGTCACCCACCTGGGCAAGGCGCATCAGCACGTGAAGCGCCAGCGGGCGGACTTCCATCACAAGACCGCGCTGCGGCTGCTCAAGAACTACGACACGATCTACCTCGAAGATCGGCGGGGCGCCAACATGGTACGGAATCGCCATCTCGCCAAGTCCATCGCGGACGCGGGCTGGGCGGCGTTCCGCACCATCCTCGAAGGCAAAGCAGCATACGCTGGCCGTCGCGTGATCGCGGTCCCGCCTCAGTACACCTCGCAGGACTGTAGCGGCTGTGGGGAGCGCGTCCCCAAGAGTCTGAGCGTGCGCACCCATGTCTGTCCGTCCTGCGGACTGGTCCTCGACCGCGATGAGAACGCGGCGCGCAAGATCCAATGGGCCGGGCAGGCCCTTCGGGGAGTCGTGGCGTAAGCTGCGGCGTCGAACCGAGAATCCGCTATGGCTTGAGCCTATGCGGAGTGTCAAAGCAAAGAAGCGCCCGTAGAGTAGGCAGCCGATAGGTTCCTCGTGTATTGCCAAACACATTGTTCGTTTCACCCGGCCTGCGGCCTCCTGTCCTCCGCGAAAGAGAGGGATGCTCGCCCAAACCGCGAGCATCCCTCTAGGGTATGGAGTTTCGGTGGGTCTCGCTACAGGCCAACTGCGGCCAGGACTGGAGTCGCGTCACCCCACCGCAGCGCGACAAGGCCAACGGCGAGAGCCAGGAAGGCGATTGGCATGCCTAGATTCGCTACGTCCTTGCGGACGACATGCGCGCTGGTCGCGACAATGAAATAGGCGACCATCCACAATGCCGCGGTCGCGCCTACGACTGGGTTTACCAGGCCCGCAAACAGCCCAACAGCCCCGATCGTGGCCACAATCTTCGCCAGGAGCCAGAACCAGCCCGGATAGTTGAGCGCTTCGCGCGTCTTGGCGATGCTGGCTGGGTTGCCAGTGATCAGGGAGTAGGCCGCGAAGGCGGTGAATGTCCCCATGAGACCTTCAAGAACAAGCGCCACAATGTGCAAGACAGACATTCGGTACACTCCCCCTGGGTCCGCCGGAGCGCGTCCGCCTATCTGATCGGGCGTCACAGCATCGCAACCGGCTTCTGGAGAGCAGTGTACGGGCGGGCTGCTGGCAGAACCGCTGGCGCCAGCGCTTGTAGCGGCGCTTGTAGAGGGGTGTAGCGTCAAAACTCGCGAAAAGTCAGGGGCTCAGACTTGCGCGCCGCTGCGTAGCGCCTCGGCGAGCGCAGCGGTTTCCGGTGCGGGTTCCGTCGCCAGCTCTTCGCGCAGCAGCCGGGTGAGCGACTCGAAGTGGCGCAGCGCCTGGGCCCGCTCGCCCAGACGCGCCAGTAGCAGCATCAGCGTGCGGTGCGCCTGCTCCTGATAGGGGTCTGCCTCGATCAGGCGGCGGTAGATCGTGACGGCGCGAGCATGGTCGCCGGTCGAGATGTAAAGCCCAGCCAGCAAGGCGTTTGCGTCCAGCCAGCGTTGGCGCAGCCCGGCGCGGTAGGCCGCGATCCACTCGCCAGCGGCAGGGCCGGCCTCGCTGGCCAGGAAGTCGCCGCGATACTTCCGCACGGCGTTCTCCAGCAGGGAGATGGCCTGACCTGGCGCATCAGGCGCAGCCGTCAGCGCCTGCCGCGCCTGAGCAAGCGTCGCCTCGAAAGCGGCGACATCGTAGCTGTAGGCTCGCTCGCGGTTGAAGCGATAGCATCCCCGCTCGAAGAGCACCCAATCCGAGGCGCCCAGCGCCCGGCGGAGGGCATGTAGCGCGGGGTGCAGTTGCTGGCGCACGAGGGCGGCGTCGGCGTCTGGCCAGAGCGCCAGACCGATACGCTCCTTACTGGCGGGGCCGTGGGTCAGGAGGAAGAAAAGCAGTTCGCGGGCCTTCGCATACGTCCAGTCCGCCGGC
>DASTKI010000144.1:0-3908 GCA_035716045.1 Ktedonobacterales bacterium | reverse complement strand
CCTGGAAAGGCGAGTCGCCTGATGACGCCGGACGGTGTCGCGGAGAAGCCGAAGACCGCCCGGCTCTGGTCCAGTCGCGACTGGGTGCTGCTCTGGAGCGGGCAGCTTGTCTCGGTCGTTGGCACGCAGGTCTCGCAGCTCGCCTATCCGCTGCTGATGCTCGCGCTGACGGATTCCCCGGCCCAGGCGGGTTTCCTGAGCGCCGCACGCACCATCCCCTATCTGTTGCTCGGCCTCCCGGCGGGCGCGCTGGTGGACCGCTGGGACCGCAGGCGCGTGATGATTGTCTGCGACGCCGGGCGGGCGCTGGCGCTCGGCAGCATCCCGCTGGCGCTGGCGTTCGGCTGGCTCACCCTGGCGCAGCTTTACGCCGTCGCGCTGCTGGAAGGTACGCTCAACGTCTTCTTCAACCTGGCGGAGACAGCGGCCCTGACGCGGGTCGTCTCGCGCGAGCAGATCCCCTCCGCGACGACGCTCAATGAGGTGACGCTGAGCACCGGCTCGATGCTCGGCCCCGCGCTGGGCGGGCTGATCTTTGCCATTGGGCAGGGCTTCGCTTTCCTGGTGGACGCGATCTCCTATGCCGTCTCGGTGGTCTCGGTCTGGCTCATCCGCGCCGATCTGAGCGCGCCACGCACGGCGGACGCGAGCAGGCTACTGGACGATATCCGCGAGGGCATCATCTGGCTCTGGCGCCAGTCGCTGATGCGCTTCCTGGCGTTCGTTGTCGGCGGGACGGTACTGATCGAGTCCGGGTATATGCTGGTGGTCATTATCCTGGCGCAGCGCATGGACGCCTCGCCCGCCGCAATCGGGCTGGTGTTGGGCGCTGGTGGCGTGGGCAGCGTCGTGGGCGCGGTGCTCTCTGGCCCTGCCATGCGTCGGCTGACCTTCGGCCAGATTGCGATGGGCGTCCACTGGATCTGGGTGCTGCTGCTGCCGCTCTATGCCATCGCGCCGACGCCACTGGCTCTGGCCGCTATTACCGCGGCGACCTACGGCATTACCCCGATCTTCTTCGTCACGCAGTATAGTTACCGTCTCGCACGCATCCCGGATGAATTGCAGGGGCGCGTCAATGGCGTCTTCCGCCTGTTCCAGTTCGTTGGCCAGCCGCTTGGCCTCGCGCTGGCGGGCCTGCTCAGCCAGTTTATCGGCCCCGTGCGCACGGTGCTGGTCTTCGCCGCGTTGCTGCTTGTCCTGGCGCTCTCGATCACGCTGAACCGGGAGTTGCGGCGGGCGGGCAAGCTCTCCTCCTGACCTCACCCCCGGCCCCTCTCCTAGGAGGAGAGGGGGGACCAGAGGCAGAGCACGCCCGTTGCCATCCGACACACGGGTTGCCCAGACCGTCCCCTTCTAGGGGACGGTGGCCGAAGGCCGGGTGAGGTCCTACCGCCTGCCACAGACGAGGTGGAACGGCTGGACATACTCGCCGCGCTGCATCTCGTGGCGGATTGCGCTTTGCGCCTGGGCGAAGGCCTCTGGCGAGGCGATACGTGCGGCGATGATCTGCGCGCGCAGGCCTTCGATCCGCGCCATCAAATCAGCGCCCATCAGCTCGCCAAAGCGCCCGCCGTGTGGCCCGATGGGCAAGTCAACGGTGCGCATGTGGATATCGGTCAGCGCGAGCTTGTGCAGCAGGTCGCCGAGCTTCGAGTTGACGCGCGGGTCGAGTCCGTGCTGCTGCCATGCCTGAAGCGCCCAGCGTTGCATCGCCTCCAGCGCCGGGCCGCCGTTATGCACCAGGTCGCCTTCCGCCAGCTCGACCCAGCCGCCAAACGTGGTGACCCGCGCCATCTCGCCCACCACACGTGGCCACGCCGCCACCGGCAGGTCACGCGTCATCTGGCGCATATGTGTCAGGTCGAAGGAGTTGGGCGCGAAGGCGAGCGGCTCCAACACGTTGTGCTGGACGAATGCATAGCTCCGGGGGCGGGCATTGGAGGCGGCAAAGACACCCGATGTCGCCGGATTGCTCTCGTCTGGCGACGCCGTATCCAGCCCGACCACCCGCGCGCCTGGGAACTCGCCCGCCATCTCGCGCACCCAGCGGCCCGAACCGCAACCGATATCTAGCATGTAGGATGGCGTGGTGATGGGCGCGAGATAGTTGGCTCCCAGCGCGGCGCGCAGCATGACATGCAGGAAATCGCTCCGGCTCACCACCTCCGCCTCCACCGGAACAGGAAATGCCGTGGCCAGTGCGAGTGGCATGCGTCCCAGGGTGGATGAGGTCGGCGCCGATCTGTAGGAGGTGGGGGTAATGGGGCGGGGCAGGGTGTCGTCGGTTGGATACCAACTCATGGTTTCTCCTTCTCAAGCAGGTGAGGGCGGTGTGAGATGAGGCGCGCCCTTGCGCCGCCTGGCAGCATCCGCCGCTGGAAGTATACCAACCTCTACGCAAAATTGCCCTAGGGAAAACCCTAGTTTTTGGAGGTATTCCGCCACAACGCCGGTCGCGGTTGAGGTAATGGTCAAGCGGGCAGCTATGTATGCACAGCGCGCAACGGCCAGACCACCACTTCCAGCTGCTCGGAGTAGTAGAGCAGCGGCGGCGTCGCGGGCAGGCGGATCCCCGCAGGCTCGGCGATGGTGTTGCGGACGATGTTGGCCGTCGCGGGTTGCAGCGGCCAGGGCGCGTGATGTATCTCGCCGCGCATCAGGCGGGCGCCGCGCGTCGTATAGAGGCAGTAGCGCGCCGTTAGCCAGTCTTCCAGCGAGCCGGGTTGCGCGAGTTGTACCGGGCCAGTCGGCTGGTAGCGCGCCTCGAAGACCGCGCGTGGCTTCCCGCTTCCCTTGCGCTCGCAGCGATAGTAGATGGTATTGTCCACCGCCGCAATAGCGAAACGCGCATGGTAGTACGGCAGCGCAAAGAGCGCCCGCGCCCCCAGAACGGCAAGCAGGCTGCCAGCATCCAGGCTGAAGAAGAAGACGCCGGGTTTGTCGTCCGCCGTGACATAGGTGCGGACGTTGAGTTCGCCAAAGCGCGTGGCGGTGGGGATGCCCGGCAGCCCGCGAAAGCGGACGCGCTCCATCTGGAACGGCACGATGCCCAGCCACGCCTGACCGTCCCAGGTATCGAGCGCCAACCCGGCGGGCAGCAGCGGGCGCACCATCTCAGCGGGAACTGGCCAGTGCGCGAACAGCAGTTTCCGCCAGATCTGGCTCATGACCCACGGGCTGTCGGGCGGCGGCCAGGGGCGCGAATTGGCCGAGGAAAGCGCTTGCTCAGGTGTCATAGGCAGACGGTAGCGCAGACCAGCCGCCAGTCGCAAATGTGGCTACCGGGAGTGATACCCGTAGCGATATACTCTACAAAGGTACGCTGTTTTTGCCAGGCGGGCGAGACAGGGCGAGAGTGGAGAAGATATGCGGCAAGATCGTGGCGAGATGAGTAGCGAGATGAATGGCAGGATTTGCCTGATTACCGGCGCAACTTCCGGCATTGGGCTGGTGACGGCCCGCGAGTTGGCGGCGCGTGGCGCGACCGTGGCGATTGTCGGGCGCAACGAGACGAAGGCGCGAGCAACCGTGGAGGCGATTCGCCAGCAGACGGGCAACAACGAGGTAGACTACCTGCTGGCCGACCTCAGCTCGCAGGCGGCGGTACGTGGCGTGGCCGACGCGTTCAAGCGACGCTATGGCGCGCTACACGTACTCGTCAACAATGCGGGCGCGGTCTTCATGCGGCGGCAAGTGACCGCCGACGGGTTAGAGCTGACCTTCGCCTTGAACCACCTCGCGCCGTTCCTGTTGACAAACCTGCTGCTCGATACGCTGCGCGCCAATACGCCCGCGCGCGTCGTCACGGTGGGATCAATGGCGCACAATGGCGCGCATATCCCCTTCGACGATCTACAACAGACGAAGGGGCGCTACTCGCCGTTTGGCGTCTACGGCCAGACCAA
>DASTKI010000143.1:0-2047 GCA_035716045.1 Ktedonobacterales bacterium | reverse complement strand
TGGCGTGGCGGGCCGGGGCGGCACTGGCCGATCTGGAGTTCGCGCAGTTCCACCCGACGGTGCTGGTGCCGCCCGCTGGAGCCGGGCAGCCGTTCCTCGTCTCAGAGGCGGTGCGCGGTGAGGGCGCGCACCTGCGCAACGCGGCGGGCGAGCGCTTCATGCCGCGCTACCATGCCGACGCCGAGCTGGCCCCGCGCGACGTGGTAGCCCGCGCCATCCTGCGCGAGATGCTGGCCGCTGGCTCGCCCGCGGCCTTCCTCGACCTGCGCCACCTCGACGCGGACGAGGTTCATCGACGCTTCCCCACGATCAGCGCCGCCTGCCGTGCTTCCGGCCTGGACCTCGCCGTCGACCACATCCCCGTCGCCCCCGCCGCGCACTACTACATGGGTGGTGTCGCGGTAGACACATGGGCGCGCACCACCGTGCCGGGGCTGTACGCCGTCGGCGAAGTCGCCTGCACCGGCGTCCACGGCGCCAATCGCCTGGCGAGCAATTCGCTGCTGGAGGGGCTGGTCTTCGGCCGCCGCGTGGCCTCGGTGCTGGCGGGTGATGCTCAGCCAGGCGACTGGCCCACGGTGTCGCCGCTGCCTGGCGTCCAGCGCGCGGCGGACGATATCGTGCTGCCCGAGCGCTCACTCTCGGCTCCAATCGCGAAGGCAATACGCCAGCAGTTGCGCGAGACGATGTGGCGAGATGTCTCGCTGCGTCGCGATGCGAAAGGACTTTCAGAGGCTATCGAGGCGCTGCGCAAGCTGGCGGCGCCCGGCCCAGTTGACCCAGAGACGGCGAATATGCTGCTGGCGGCGCAACTGATTGCCACGGCGGCGTTGGCCCGCGAGGAGAGCCGCGGCGGCCACTTCCGTGAGGACTTCCCCGACCGCAGCACGGCCCTCGATGGCGTCCATTCGCTGCTGCATGCCGCGACGGTCGTCGCCCCTCAGGAGGCGCGAGAGGTGGCGGTCCATGTCTGACTTCGATCCCGTTTTTGATACCGACCTGGTACGGCGCGTGCTCGCTGAGGACGTGGGCCGGGGCGACCTGACCACGCAGGCGACGATTGCGCCAGGGACGCGGAGCAGCGCCCGTATTGTCGCGCGCCAGGCGGGTGTTGTCGCCGGGTTGCCCATCGCCGCGCTGACCTTCGCACAGCTCGATCCCGCCGTCCAGTTCGAGACGGTTACGCCCGACGGCTCATCCGTCGAGGCGGGGGCGACGCTGGCGCGCGTCTCCGGTGACGCGGCGGCGCTGCTGACGGCTGAGCGGACAGCGCTCAACTTCCTGGGCCGCCTCTCTGGCATCGCCACGCTGGCGGCGCGCTGTGTCGCGGCGGTTGAAGGCACGCGGGCGCATATCGTAGATACACGCAAGACGACGCCGGGCCTGCGCCTCCTGGAGAAGTACGCGGTACGCATGGGCGGCGCGCGCAATCATCGCGCAGGCCTGGATGATGGCATTCTGATCAAAGACAACCATATCGCCGCCGCTGGCAGCCTGACACAGGCAGTCGAGCGGGCGCGCGACCACGCCTCGCATCTGCTCAAGATCGAGGTCGAGTGTGAGAACGAGGCGCAGGTACGTGAGGCCATCGCCGCCGGAGCCGACGCGATTCTGCTGGACAATATGACGCCCGACCAGCTTCGTAGCGCCGTCGCGCTGATTCGCGAGCCGGCGCCGCGGATCACTATCGAGGCGTCGGGCAATATCGGCGCCGATTCCCAGAAGCTGGAGGAGGTGGCGGCGACGGGCGTTGACCTGATCTCGCTCGGCGCGCTGACCCACTCCGCGCCCAACTTCGACGTTGCGCTGGACTTCGAGAGTTAGCTAGCCCGCACTGTTTGCACGGCTTCCGCAGTGAATAGGAGCATCATACATGGCTATCAAACTGGAGACATTTCCGCAGGGTGAAATCTGCGTCGAGAGCCGTGACGCGCGCATTCTGCCCTCGCTGGACGAGTGGCGCGAGCGTGAGGCGGGCAACATGGCGCAACACAAACCGCGCCACGCCGGATCGGAACGCGCCGACGCCATCCCCCGCGAATACGCG
>DASTKI010000142.1:0-5827 GCA_035716045.1 Ktedonobacterales bacterium | reverse complement strand
TCTCATCAGGTAGGCTGATCCATTAGCTTCAGGAGTAGGCAAGATACAGATAGTGGAACCAGGACATTATCCTGGCTAGTATAGCTGAGACGCGGCCCACTGTCAAATCGCGCATGACCGCCTTAACCCGCTCCCCGTCAGGGCTGGCAGCTTTCGCCGCCCAATTCGCGCTGGCGCTGAAACGTTTGATGTGCTGGTAGGTGCGTGCTCATTCATAGGGTACTACGCGACGAAGATGCTCCGGGTTCCCACGGGCGAGACATTTTGGTGGGATAGTATTTCCCGTGATATAGCGACGGGCATGACGCGGGCGAGGTTAGTGATGCGCCGGGTTCGCGGCATGAATGCCGCGGCTAATCCCGTCCGGCGCGTCCGCTCAGTGGTGACAAGTTTACCAACCGAGCGGGATTACTTGTGGTTTCATGCGGTTTTAGTAGGTATTCAGGTAACCCACCAGGTATGTGTCTAGTAGCCCGCGTAGGCGGGCTTTGCGGCCAACAGCCCATAGGCGCGGCTTCAGCCGCCAGCGTCTTTATCGTCGCGGGATGACCACCTCATCCTCGGCGTCGTCCGTGTCGGGCGCGGGGGCGGCGCGCAGGTGGAGCGCCTCACGGGCGATCAGGCCATTCGGAAGCTGACGCAGGCGATAGGCGGTCGCGTAGTTGACGCCCTCGGCGAAGAGATCGAGGTTTGGGCTGGCGATCACCAAGCCCATGCCCAACTGCTGCGCGAACCGTACCACCAGATCAGCGTTGCGCTGGTCCATCCGGGCGAACGCCTCGTCGTGCATCAAGAGGCGTAGCGGTGCATTCGAGACGGCAAACTGCATCGCCGCCGCCGTCAGCAGCAGCACGTAGACCGGCACGCGCTGTTCGCCGCCGCTGCCGAAGCCGGAGACCGCGCTATCCCACGGGCGCACGCGCGGATCGAGATCGTCGCAGTGCAGCAGCGAGATTTCCACCCAGCGGCGATAATCAAGCTGCTCGACCAGCGCCTCGACGGACGCCTGCGCCTCGCCCTTCATCTGCTCATCCAGCCAGCCCGCGAAGATCGCCGTCAGTTGCCCCTGCACGCCAGCGGGCATCGCATGGCCGTGCTCCAGCAGCGCCGCCGCCACCGCGACATGGTCGAAGGGGATATCCTCGTGACGCGTCAGCCGCACCGAGAGCTTGAGCGAGAAGCGCGTGTTGCGGGCGAAGAAGCGCGCGGTCTGCAGCCGCTCGTTCAGCCCATTGATGATGCTGTCGGCGCGCGTCAGCTGGTCAACCAGATGGCTCACCACCTCGCCCAGAATGATTTCGCGCACGACGCGCGTCACCCGCTGCGAGAGGTTCTGCTGCAACTGCTCGATGGTCACGCTGAGGAAGTTGAGCAGCAGCCGGATATCGCTGGTACCCTCCAGCCGTGGCGCGACATCCAGCAGCCAGCCCTGCGGCGCCAGCGCCAGCCCGTGCTTGCTGGGCGAGCGCAAGCCGAAGCGGTCGTCTGCGCCCACCATCGCCTGATACTCGGCGACCGCCACCAGAAAGCCCTCCTGCTCGCGCTCGGCGGCGCTGAATGCGCGCGGCAGGTCGTCGTCGAGACGCTGGCGGCTCTCGCGTCCCTTCATCATCTGGCGGGCATAGCGCACTGGGTCATCCACCTGGTTAGCGGGCAGATCGAGGCTATCGGCGACCGCATGCAGCAGCGCGCCAAAGGCGGTGTTGCGCTCGTTGAGCTGATGTGTCGTCTGCTCGGCGGCCTGCGCCTGGTGGTCGCGCTCCTGCTTGGCGGCGTCCTGCTGGTGCAGCGCGATACCCTTGGCGACACCGGTCTTGCGCGCCTGCTCCTCCGCCGCCTTCAACTGCCGCTGAAGCTGCGTGATGCGCGCCTCGACGTCTTCCAGGCCCGCCGCCCGCAGCGCGTTGCGCGCCTGATTGAGCAGCCGCTGCGCCTCGATCACCTTCTGGTCCACCGTATCCATCTGCGCCCGCGCCATGCCGTAAGTCTCGCCCTCGACATCGTGCGCGTCTTCGGCGGTGCGCACGCGCGAGTGCAGTTGTTCCAGGCGGCTGCGCGTCTCGGTGATGCGCGTGATGGTATCGGCCACCGCCTGTTGCAGCGCGGCCCGCGCCCGTGGCAGCATCGCCGGATCGTTCAGCGCGGGATAGGCGGCGGTGGCGTCGTCCCAGCGTCCGCGCGCGTCGTCCTCATCGGCGGCGGCCTCCTGCACGGCGCGTCCGGCGGCGGTTAGCTTGACGGCGCCCTCTTCCTCGGTCTGGCGGAGCGACTTCATCTCGCTGCGGCGCTGCTCCACCTCGTCGAGCATATGCGCCACCTCGGAGAAGGCGCGCACCCGTCCCTCGGCCTCGCGGGCCGCCTCGCGTTCAGCCTTCAGCGACGCGCGCAGGTCATCCAACTCGCGCAGCAGCGTGTTCTGCTCGCGGGCCAACTCCTCGCGGCGGGCGGCGGCGGCGGCCTGGCGGCGCACCACGCCAATCAACGCCTCGGCGCGACGGCGCAAGCGCACAGTCCCCGCGACATCGCCCAGACGGTAGCGGCCATCCTGACAGAGGTAGTCGCCGTTGCGGGGCGGATCCTGCACCAGCGCCACGCTGCTAAAGGCGGCGTCGAGATAGCGGCGCGCGTCGGGCGAGTTGGTGACCAGTACCGTGGCGAGCGCGTTCTTGACCGGCTTGCCCGGCGCGGCGCTTTGCTGCAGCACGTGCCAGTCCACATCGCCGCTGGCCGCCACCCGCGCCTTCTCGATTGGCAGCGCGGTGGTCAGCAATGTCAGCACGTCCAGATGCTCCAGCAGCCCTTCGATGGCCTCGCCCCAGGGGACGCCCTCACGCGCCAGATCGAGCGCGCGATAGAGTGGCGCGGCGGAGCCATCAGCCTGGCGGAGACGCCCCAGCGCGTGTTCGCGTTCCGTCGAGAGCGGCGGGATCGGCTCGGTCTGGGTCTGGCTGGTCTCGCGCTCGATCTCGGCCAGCTTCGTCTCGACCTCGGTGATACGCACCTCTAGCCGGGCGGCGCGCGCGCTGGACTCATGCACCGCCGTATGGGCGCGGTCCAGCTCCTCCTGGCAGTTCTGCATCAGCGGCGGCAGCGCCATTGTGCTCGGCTCTTCGCCGGGTGTCCGCCCCAGGACGCCGCCGGGCCAGCGGTTGACCATCCGGTCCCAGCGCGCCCAGAGCGCCTGTCGCGCCGATTGCAAGGCCCGCTGCGCCGCCTCGTGCTGGGTGCGCGCCTCGCGCTCATCCTGACGCGCGTCGGTGGTCGAGCGGCTTGCCTCCACGATCTGCTTCGCGTGGGCATCCAGCCCGGCAAGCTCGCCATCGGTCGCAACCCAGGCGCTATGGAGCACATCGGCCAGAATCTGATCGCCCGGCTCGGCGATGGTCTGCTTCCAGGCGTCTTGAAGCGTGGCAGGCAGCGCGCCCAGTGCCTTCGCGCCACGTTCACGCAGTTCGGAGAGACGCGCCCGCGCGCTTTCCTCTTCGGAGCGCAGATGCTGGCGGGCGGCAGCCACCGACGATTCCGAGCGCTGGAGCCGCTCCTGCGCCTGGCGTAGCTCGCGCTCGGCGCGGTCCTGTTCGCGCTGGGCCACCTCGACCGCCTCATTGGCATGGGCCACCGCCTGCACCACCTCGCCCTGGTGCAGCTGTTGCAAGGCGTCCAGCTCGCGGCGGACGGCGCCTTCCTCGGCGTAGGCGGCCTCTTCGTTGGCCTCGGCCTGGCGCGCCTCCGATTCGGCCTCGCGCAGCTTCGCCTCAGCTGTGGCAAGCGCCTGTGTGGCGTCGTCACTGGCCCACTGCGCCCGCAGCCAGGTCATCCCGCCATGGGCGAGCGCCGCGTCGTGATATTTGCGCCGCGCCTCGACCACGCCGCCGAGCATCGCGCTCAGCTTGCCATACTCGTCGATGTCGCGGTGAATGCGCTGGATGCCCTCCAGCCCCTCGACCAGCCGCTCCAGGTGGGGCCGGTCAACGATGGGCAAGAAGTGGCGGACGACACCGCTGGGGTCCGAGACGAGCGCGTCATCCACCTTGAGGCCGAGCATGCGGTGTAGCACGTCGTAGAGCGCGTCGTAGCGGCGCTGCCAGTCGGCCCCCTCGATATTGAGCAGCCGCCGCGCCACCAGCCGGTTGTAGTCCTCGGCCTGGGTGGCGTTGTAGACCGCGCCGCCAGTATTCACGAATGTCTCGTTGCGCGCGCGGAAGTCCTGCATTTGTAAGGGCGCCTGCCCCTGCGCCGAGACCTCCAGAAAGGCAATCTGATCGAGCGTGGTGGGCAGGGCGTAGTACCAGGGATGCGACGAGTGCGGGGTCGCCGCCGCCGCCGCGCCATAGACCCAGCGTCCCTCGCCCTCGTGCTCGATCTCCACCGCGCAGTAGCCGACGGTGCGCTGTCGCCGCCAGCCTTTATTGGCGTGCTCGATGCCGTGCGGATCGAAGAAGAGGATGGTGTTGCTGAGCGTGCGCTTGCTGGTGCGTCCACCCTCGCGCGCGGCGGCGTTGAACTGTTTGTTGGAGGTGGGGAAGAGCGCCCAGTCTATTGCGTCGAGAATCAGCGACTTGCCAGAGCCATTCTCGCCGATGATAGCGAGCATATCGCCCATCACGTCGAGCGTGGCGTTCTCGTGGCCGTGCCAGTTGATCAGACGGATACGGCGAATCCACGCGCGTCCCTGTGGTCCCTGTGGCGCCCGGCTGCTCATGCGTCGCCTCCTTCGTCGCCATCACCCTCTGCGAGATCGTCGTGCGCGACCAGCCCGGCGGGCGGGAGGAAGCGGTCGATCAGGTCGGTGAACTCATAGACGCCGCTGAAGTCGCGCTCGTCCAGTTTGAACTGCTCGCCAGGCAACTGGCGGTCATCGGCGCCGATGCGGCGAATCAGCCGATAGCGCTCGAAGGCGGCGAACGCCTGATAGAATGCCCGTTGGTTGGCGCGCACGCGCTGGGCCGCGCTCGCCCGCACTGGGACGGTTGTCTTGGCGCGGCTGGCGGTCGCCGTCGCTGCCGCGCCGGACGCGCTGCGTTTGCGGCTGCGCGAAGTCGGCTTTTCTTCGACCAACTCCTCGTCGTCCTCGGCGTCGGCCTCGCCACGGGTCGCCAGCGCCTCATTGATGAACGCCTCGTCGAAGCTGAGCCACGGCGAGAGCCGCTGCCCCTCCTCGGCGACATAGCGGAAAAGCTCGGAGAAGCGGAAAACGGTGGCGGAGTCGCCCGATTCGAGCAGGCGCACGCTGCGATAGGCGCGGATCAGGCAGGCGTAGGCGGTCTGCTTGCGGGCGGTCAACTCGAAGACATCGGCCACCAGCAGCTCGCGCTGGCGTGGCGCGGTCGGCCAGTAGGCGCGCGCCCAGCGTCCCAGGCGCAGTTCCAGCCGCGCGCCCAATTCGTCCTCAAAGAAGCGCTGCTCGGTGACGTAGTGCTGGGTGAGCCAGAGAAACTCATCGGGCGACTCGTCCTGCAGGATCGCTGCCTGCTCGATCAGCATGCGCCGCACCCGTCGCGCCAAGTCCTGCTCCCGTTGTCCTGTATATGTCGGCATAGATGTTGTCTCTCCAGCTGATGTCTGGTGTTACTGATGTTGCTGGCGGCGCGCGGATATCGAACCGACAGGATTAGCCGCGACATTTATGCCGCGAAGGTGGAGCGCCACTTACCTCACCATTCGCCGCTATTACCGCCCCGGTGGTGTGCCGCCCGCGTTGCGCCGCCCGAGAATGCCAAAGGGCCAGCGCCGACCATTCTGGTCTGATTGCCCCTGTTGTCCCGATGATGGCTGCTGATCGCTCAGCGGCGCGGTCTCTGGCGCGGCCAGCGGATGCGTGCCTGCC
>DASTKI010000141.1:0-31062 GCA_035716045.1 Ktedonobacterales bacterium | reverse complement strand
GTCGTGCTTTCGGTGCAGAATGGGGTCGAGAGCGCCGAGCGCATCGCGCGGGCGGTCAGGCCGGATTCGGTCATCGGCGGCGCGGCCCAGATATCGGCGATCCTTGAGGCGTCCGGCGTGGTCAGTGGGCGCGGCGAGCCGGCGATTCTCCGCTTCGGCGAGCTCGATGGCGGCCTCAGCGAGCGCGCCACGCGGCTGAAGCCGGTCTTCATGCGCGCCGGGATCGTGGCCGAGCCACAGGCCGACATCCACCGCGTCATCTGGGAGAAGTTCGTCTTCATCTGCGCGCTCAGCGGCGTCACCGCGCTCACGCGCCTGCCCCTCGGCCCCCTGCTGAGCCATGAGGAGACTCGCTGGCTGCTGCGTGGCGCGCTCGATGAGGTCACAGCGGTGGCGCGGGCGCAGGGGGTCGCGCTGGCGGACGACATCGCCGAGCGGCTGTTCGAGCGGATCGCCAGCTTCGGCGCGGACGTGCGCGGCTCGATGGCCCATGACCTGGCCAACGGGCGGCGCCTGGAGGTGGACGCGCTGAATGGGGCCGCCGCGCGCATGGGGCAGCGGCTGGGCGTTGCGACGCCGATCAACGCGGTCATCGCCGCGGCCCTCGCCCCCTATCGCGATGGCCCACCCGCCATGCCCTGATCGTTCATGAAGCTTCATGGTAGTACATCAGTCGCGACCACTGGGACTGGGCGCGTGCCGCGCGTCCGCGCCGCCCACCTTTGCGGGCGATGCTCGTAGCATGCTGTTCGATATTCGTCGCACATCGCCCTTGCGCGAATGGCAGGCGGGATGGTATGCTCTCTTTCGGCGCGTCGTGAGACGATCACACCGGCGCGCCTTGCGCGAATCGGGCTTCGCTCCTGGCTGGGAGCAGCAAGGCCGCCGCGCTAGAACCTGGAGGGTATGCCTGATGGCAAAGAGCATTATGACCACAGTTCGCCCGGCTGGACGCTAGCCGGAGCGTATTCCCTCCTCTGTCGCCCCCGCGGGCCTGTGACGCCCGCCTGAGTCCTTCTCCGCCACGATGATAGGCGGGGTGATCCACTCTTCCAGCGCGTAAGACGCGCGCGACAGTCACGGAATCGCTCTGGCGAGCGCTTTGACCCGGCCATGGCCGCGAAGCGCGCGCAGACTCCGTGCTGGTCCGCCGTCCCTTTGCCTCCTCCATGTATCACCGCTGGAGTGCCCGACGAGCCGTTTGACCGCCTCCGTTTGCGCCTTTCCGCGCCCCATTGCGCCGCTGTGGCCACCGACCTGGCCGCTTCATGCCTGCTTCATGCCACTCGAACGGAAAGGATCACCATGAGCGCGACGATGCTCGAACCAGACCAGGCCAACGAGTCGCGCATGCCCAAAACCGCGCGCGACAGTCCAGCAAGCCAGCGTGAGGCCAGTAATCCGCTCAACCCCACCGGGCCGCATCCCGCCGCCCGCTCGTGGGGCGCGTTCCTGCGCGCCTACTTCGGCCCCTACGCCAAGCGGCTCGCGCTGCTGGCCGCGCTGCTGATTACTGGTGTCGCCTTTCAGACGCTCGGCCCGCTGCTGACCCAGCGCTTCATAGACGCCCAGGCCGCGCACGCCGTCGAGGCGGCGCTGATCGCGCTGGCGGTCGTCTCGCTGGTCGTCGCCATCTTCAATACCGTCTTCAGCTCCGTCGCCGCCTATCTCGGCCAGGACATCGGCTGGGCGGCCACCAACCGCATCCGTGAGGACCTGGCGGCATGGCTGCTGCGGCAGGACATGCGCTTCCACAATGCGCGCACGCCGGGCGAGCTGATCGAGCGGATTGACGGCGACCTCACGGCGCTCTCCAACTCGTTCTCCATCTTGCTCATCCAGGTCGTCGGCAGCGTCCTGCTGGTGATTGGCACGCTGGTGGCGCTCATCCTCACCGACTGGCGCGCGGGGCTGGCGCTGGCGCTCTTCATCGGCGTCGCGCTGGGCGCGCTGACGGCGATGCGCTCCTTCGCGGTGCCGGCGGGCGTTAGCGAGCGTGAGGCCAGCGCCAAGTTCCTGGGCTTCCTGGAAGAGCGGCTGGCGGGCGTGGAGGAGTTGCGCGCGAACGGCGCGGGCGCCTACGTCATGGAGCGCTTCTACGCCGCCGCGCGGGTTTGGTTCCGGCGCAGCGTGATCGCGTGGATGCGTCGCGCCTCGGTCTTCGTCGTCACCTCGCTGCTCTTCGGGCTGGGGCTGACGATGAGCATGGCGCTCAGCGCCTGGCTCTATCTCGATCTGCACGTCATCACCATCGGCATGGTCTACCTGTTCTTCCAGTACACCTTCCTGATGGAGGGGCCGATCGAGCAAATCTCGCAGCAAATGCAGGAGTTGCAGAAGGCGGCGTCGTCGCTGATCCGCGTGCGCGAGCTGCTCGCCACGGTCCCCACTATCCAGGACGGCGTAGATGCGCTGGAATGGGTGGGGCTGGCGGCTGGCGCGGCGCGCGTCGAGTTCGACCACGTCACGTTCACCTATCCGACGGCGGAGCAGCCCTCACTGCGGGATGTCAGCTTCGCGCTGGAGTCGGGCCAGGTGATGGGCTTGATCGGGCGCACAGGCAGCGGCAAGACGACCATTAGCCGCCTGCTCTTCCGCCTCTACGATGTTCCCGCCGAGTCCGGCGCGGTGTTGCTGGATGGCGCGGACGTGCGCGACATGGGGCTAGCCGCGCTGCGACGGCGGGTCGGTCTGGTGACGCAGGATGTGCAGCTCTTCCAGGCGACGGTGCGCGAGAACGTGACGTTCTTCGATCCTGCCGTCTCTGATGAGCGCATCCTGGAGGTGATCGAGCGGCTGGGCCTGCGCGAGTGGCTCGACCGGCTGCCCGATGGGCTGGATACGCGCCTGGAGGCCGGTGGCGGCGGGCTATCCGCCGGTGAGGCGCAATTGTTGGCCTTCGTGCGCGTCTTCCTGCGCGATCCGGGCCTCGTAATCCTGGATGAGCCGTCCTCGCGGCTGGACCCAGCCACCGAGCGGCTGCTCGATCACGGCATGCGCGCGCTGCTGGAGGGCCGGACGGGCATCATCATCGCGCACCGGCTGGCAACCGTGCGCCGCGCGGACATGATTCTGACCCTGGGCGATGGGCGCGTGCTGGAGTATGGCGCGCGTGAGACTCTGGCGCGCACGCCGGGGTCGCGCTTCGCGGCGCTGCTGCGCGCCGGGCTGGAGCGCGACGCCGATCAAAGCGAAGGCGACGCGGATTGGGAGGAGGCGCTCGCGTGACGAGCGTAACAGCTGAGCCACACCAGACAGTGGAGACAGCGGCGGAGGCAAGCCGTCAGGCGGGGCGCGCCCCGCTGACGACGGCGCAATACATATGGCGGTTGCTGCGCTACGACCGTCCGCTGTTCTTCATCAATATCATCTTGTGGACCGCCGTCCGCTTCCCATCACTGCTGATGGGCGTGGTCGCCGGCTGGTTCTTCGATGCGCTCTCTGGCCATCAGGCGCTGGGGCTCGGCCCCTGGTCGGTGGTGGCGCTGATGGGCGGCGTTGTCCTGGCGGACGCGGGGACGTTCGCGGCGGGCGTGTTGGTCTGGTTCGCCTACTACTTCGGCATGCAGGCGCTGCTGCGGCACAACATGTTCGCCTGGGTCGTGCGTGGCCCCGGCGCGCACAAGCTGCCCGACTCGCCCGCCGAGGCGATGAGCCGCTTCCGCGATGACGTGGACGAGGTCAGCCGTGTCTTCGAGAACACGGTGGACTTCTGGGGCGTTTCGCTGTACGTCATCGGGGTGACGATCATCCTGGCGCGCATCAACCTGCTGGTCACGATCATCACGATGGCGCCGTTCGTCATCCTGCTGGTCGCCATCAACCGCCTTGGCCCGCTGCTCGCGCGCCTGCGCCGCGACGCGCGCGAGTCTACCGGCCGGGTGACGGATTTCATCGGCGAGATGTTCGCCGCCACCTTGGCCGTCAAGGTCGCCTCGGCGGAGGAGCCAGTCGTTGAGCGCTTCCGCGCGCTCAATCACGCCCGCCGCCGCGCCGCCGTGCGCGACTCGACAGCGACGTCGCTGATCCAGACGATCAACAACAGCATGGGTGGGGTAGTCACCGGCCTGGCGCTGCTGCTCGTGGCCGTACGTGTGACAGGCGCCGACTTCACGCTGGGCGACTTCGCCATCTTCGTTACCTATCTATCGGCGATGGGCTGGCGGATGTCGTTCCTGGGGTCTACGGTCGCGCGGCTGCGCCAGGTCGGCGTCTCCTTCGACCGCATGAGCGCGGTGCTGACGGGCGCGGCGCCTGACGCGCTGACGCATCCCGCCGCGCTGGGTCTCTATGGCAAGCTGCGCCGCGAGCCGGGCCGCGCGGACCTCGCCTTCGAGGTACCGACCGTGGAGAGCGAGCCGCTGCGCGAGCTGACGGCGCAAGGTCTGACCTACATCCACCCGACGTCGGGGCGTGGCGTCGAGAACGTCTCGCTCAGCGTGGGGCGTGGGCAGTTCGTCGTCATCACCGGACGTGTGGGCGCGGGCAAGACGACGTTCCTGCGGGCGCTGCTGGGCCTGGTCCGCGCGCAGGCCGGCGAGATCCGCTGGAACGGCGCGCTGATCGAGAACCCCGCCGTCTTCTTCTCGCCGCCGCGCACGGCCTACACGGCGCAGACGCCGCGCCTCTTCAGCGAGTCGCTGCAAGACAACATCCTGCTCGGCGACGCGCCACAGGACGCCCGGCTGGGTGAGGCGCTGAAGCTGGCGCTGCTGGAGGAGGACGTGGAGGCGATGGAGCAGGGGCTGGAGACGCTGGTTGGGCCGCGCGGCGTGCGGCTCTCCGGCGGGCAGGTCCAGCGGGCCTCGGCGGCGCGGATGTTCGCCCGCCACGCCGACCTGATGGTCTTCGATGACCTCTCCAGCGCACTCGATGTAGAGACGGAGCAGCGGCTCTGGGAGGGCATTTTCGCGCATGGCGACGCCACCTGCCTGGTGGTTTCGCACCGCCGGGCCGCCCTGCGCCGAGCCGACCATATCATCGTGCTGAAGGATGGCCGCATCGCCGCCGAAGGGACGCTCGACGGCCTGCTGGCTACCAGCCCCGACATGCGCGAGCTGTGGGACGCCGACGAGCGCGAAGGCAAGCCAGCCGCCAGCGCGGCGCGCTAGGGGCAGGCGCGGTAGGGGCGGGCGGGTGAACCCGCGCCTACGGGCGTCCCGCCGCAAAGGCCGCCTGCGCGGCCTCGGATACGTTCGCATTCCCAGCCCGCGCAGGCGGGCTTCGTGGCCCATAGGCCCTTAGCCGCGGCTTGAGCCGCCTAGCGCATGGAGGTCGCCTGAAACAGCCATGAACACGCTGCTCGAACTATATCGCCACAAGACCTGGGCGACGCTGCGCCTGATCGAACGCTGCCAGGGCCTGGGCGCCGAGCATCTGGATGCGACGGTACCCGGCACGTACGGCACGATCAACGAGACGCTCACGCATCTGGTGGAAGCCGACGAGGACTACTTCTCAGTCCTGACGGGCGAGTCCGCGCCATCGCTCGAAGCGCCGGTCCCGTTGGACGAGCTTGCGGAGCGTGTCCGCCGTCTCGGCCCGCGCTGGGAGGCCCTGGCGCAGGACACCGATCTGCCGAGCCGCACAGTCACGTTCCCGGACGGCGTGAGCTGGCCGGGGGTCGTGCTGATGGCGCAAGCGGTCCACCACGCCGACGATCACCGCACCCACGTCCTCTCGATTCTCGGCGCGCGCGGCCTAGAGGTTCCCGACCTGGACGTGTGGAGTTACGCCGAGTCAGCGGGCTTGCAGATGTAGGAGCCTCGCCCGCGGCGCCGCGTCCCAGGCCAGCTATGCGGCCGGGGACGCAGGCTATTGGCGAGCGCCCCAGTAAACCAAAAGGGCGGCGGAATGGAGGGGGCATAATGACCCGGTCCTATCGTTACGTCGGTCCTCAGCACATCGCTCATGCCGTCGCGGGTCATTCAGCGGGCCATCCCATCCAGTCAGTCACTGATTTGGAGCGGTGGATACAACAAACGCGCCAGCAGCCCAATCAGCGGGGTCTTATCGTGGCCACCTTTATCATCGCTGAGGACGGCGTGCTTTATCTGGCGGATCGCTACTCAGAGCACGTGGCGTGCGCGGGCGGAAGTGCGGTGCGCTCAGCCGGAGAAATGAGCTTTGCGGCCGGCGAAGATGGCTGGGAAGCGCGCGAGGTATCCAATCAATCGACGGGATATTGTCCAGAGCCAGCCTCCTGGCAGGCGGTGGTGGCGGCGCTTGCGGACATCCCGCTGCCTCATCCTGATCGCTTTACTCAGGCGTACCTCTTTCGTTGCTGTCCTGCCTGCCACCAACTCAACCTGGTCAAGGAGGACATATTTGTATGCGCCATCTGTGACGCTGAGCTGCCCACAGAGTGGAACTGTGAAGCAGGCGAGGAGGCGGGAACAAGTGGTTGAGCACAAGCCAACGTTGGAGTAGGCGGCATGATAGCTGGGCTTGCAAGGCGTGGGAATGCACGCTTAATGACCCTCGTAGCCCTCAGCGCTCCAGCGTGTCGATTGGCGATTGGCGCCTTCGCGGCGCTTGGAGGGCATCATGGCCTCAGTCGGGAATGACCAGCGTGCGCGCAGGGGCCGCGCTTGCCACAGAGCCACGTATGGCTGGGTGAAACCAGGCGGTGAGCGTCACAGTGAGCAGCATGGCTGAGAATATACTAACCGTCCACGCGCTACCAAGGAACTGGAGGGTGAAACCCGCGACGAGAGAGCCAAGCGAGAAGGAACTCAGGACAAGGATACGCGCCAGGCTCGTGATGCGACCGCGAATGTGGTCCGGAATATGGCGCGCGGAGTAGGTCGCCGTGGTCACATCATAGAGCGGGATGATGAAGAAGAATGCCGCGGTGATGATGGCCAGGGCGGCAATGTTGGGCGTCGTGGCATAACTGGTGACGATGAGCCAGCAACAGACTGTCGCCACTTGAAGCGATCGGTGGAAGCCCAGCCAGTGATGAAGCTGGCTGGCAACCAGCGAGCCGCCAATGCCGCCGATGGCGGCGACTGCCATGACGACACCAACAGTGGCCGAGGAGGCGTGATGCTGCTTGGCGAGCACAATGACGAGCAAATATGAGCCGGATGCGGCTGCCGCTCGTCCGGATGTGAGCAGATTCAAGGTGCGAATAGTCGGTTCGCGCCACCACCAAATGATTCCCTCTCTGATCTCTTCTCGAATAGAGGTCGCTCTCCGCTCTGGCTGCTCATCCTGAAGGCTTGTTGTCACAAATGAAATCGAGATGGCGTTGATGAAATACGAGCACGTGTCAGCGAGGAAGGCAAAGACAGCGCCCAGCGCCTGATAGAGAATGCCTCCCAGAAGCGGGCCAATCAATTGCGCCATGTTCTCCGCCACGCTCATGGCAGCCATGGCTTTCGGATATTGCTCGTTGCGCGCGACGCTCGGCAACGAAGCGAAACGCGCGAGATTCGCGAACGCAAACGATACGCCTTCAATCAGGCTAGCGGCATAGAGGAAGGCGATGGCCAGGTGGTTCAGCGCCAACGCGACACAGATGCCGCCCATCGCGAGTCCACTTCCAGCGTTGGCAATGACCATGACGAGCTTACGATCCCACCGATCCACGAAGGCGCCCGCTGGAAGAGCAAAGACGGCAAACGCGAAGCCTCTCATTGCGACAATCGCCCCGGCTTGCCCGGCTGAGTGTGTGAGCGCAAGCGTTATGAGAGGGAGAGCAAGCCCGGTTACTTCTGTCCCAACCCAGGAGACCAGTTGTCCGCTCCACAAGAGCAGAAAACTCCTGTTTTGCGAGAGCGAACTGAGTTTCACGCCGCCTCCCTTGCATTCACCCATGACTATCCCATTACCTTGCAAGCCGGGGAAGATTGTCCCAATTTAAGACGCGCTTGCCGCCGCTGATTCACCACCGCGCCAGCTTCTTGCCGGAGCGCGCCGGCAGCGCGAGCCATGAAGGCGGCCGAGAAGCGCGCGAGCGCACGGTGCAGCGGCGGCCTGGGCGCGCCTGTGGCTATGACTTGCCTGGGCGCGCCTGTGGCTATGACTTCACTCGCCTAGCTCATGATCCGGCGTCGCTTCCTCCGCTGGCGGAGGGAGGCGCTGGATGCGGACTTTGTCGATGCGGCGCCCGTCCATATCCACGACGTCGAACTGGAAGTCGCCGTCGGTCAGGGTGTCGCCTTCGTGGGGGATGCGGCCCAGGCGGGTGAGGATGAGCCCGCCGATGGTGGCGTATTCGCCCAACTCATCCGGCGGGATGGCGGGCAGGCCGACCTGCTCGTGGACGGTCTCCCAGTCCGTTCCGCCGTCCACCATCCAGGAGCCATCGTCCAGGCGGCGAATGGCTCCTTCTTCCTCCGTGCCATACTCGCTCTTGATCTCCCCGACCAGTTCTTCGAGCACGTCCTGCAAGGTCACCAGGCCGGAAATCTGGCCGTACTCGTCTACCGCGAAGGCGAGCTGCGCGCCCTCGCGCTGGAAGGTGGCGAGCAGGTCGTCAATGTGCTGGCGCTCGGTGACGAAGAGTGGGGGACGCAGCAGTGCGCGAATGTCGGGCGGCTTTCCGGCTTCCTGTTCGCGCAGCAGGTCGCGGGCGAAGAGCACGCCACGCACCTCATCGAGCGCGCCTTCATAGACGGGCAGGCGGCTGTGGCCGGTGCTGAGGAAGCGCTCGCGGACGACGCTGAGCGGCTCGCCGATCTCGACAGCGGCGATATCGGCGCGCGGGGTCATGACCTGCTCGACGCGGCGGTCGGTGAAGCGAAAGACGCGGCGGATGAGGCGCTCCTCCTGCTCCTCGACGACGCCACCCACGGCGCCTTCGTGGATCATGTAGACGATATCCTCTTCGGTGATGGGCTCGGCCCGCGCGCCCGCCTGTCCAAGCAGCCGGAGGCCGATATTGACCGAGCCCGTGAGCAGGGCGACCACCGGGCGGGCGGCCCGCGCCAGCGCGTTCATTGCCGGGGCGACGCGCGCGGCGACGCCGTCGGCGTGGTTGAGCGCGATACGCTTGGGAATCAGCTCGCCGAGGACGAGCGTGAAGTAGGTGATCAGCACGACGACGACGGCGAACGCGATGCCCCCCGCCCAGGGCGCGATGGCGGGAATGCCTTGCAGCATGCCGGCTAGCGCGGCGCTCAGGCGGGCGCCGCCAAAGGCGGCGGCGATGGTGCTGATGAGCGTGATGCCGACCTGCACGGTGGCGAGGAAGCGGTCAGGGCGCCCGGCGAGGTCGAGCGCCTGGCGCGCGCCACGCTGACCTCCCTGGGCGCGCCGCTCCAGGCGACTCCGCCGGGAGGACACGACGGCGATCTCCGAGGCGGCGAAGAAGCCATTGAGCAGTATCAGCGCCAGGATGATGGCGACTTCGAAGAGCAAGGCGCTGTCCATGAGGCTCCCACTCCCATCTCTACGCACAAATGCGGCTTGAGCCGCCAGCCGCCATTGCGCGCGACTTTGGCGCCATCCTGGACGCCGCCAGTGTATCCAAGTAGTCCGATGGGATGGCTTACAGTTGGGAGTAGGGAACAATTCCCACCTCCTAATGCGTCTCATAGCCAGCGCCGTTGCGGCGTCCGATTGATGATGGCAAGGAGGGATCATGTTGAGCAATACGCTGACGAAGCGAGCGTTCTCGTTTCTGCCCAGTCTGCTGCTGGTAGGATCGCTACTGGGGCTGGCCGGATGCGGCAGCCCCGCCACCGCCGTTGGAGGAAGCTCGGCCGCGCTTACCGTGTCGTTTAGCGTGCGGATCGCGGTCGACCGGGTTCAGGACGGATCAGAAAACCCAGCCGTGACGCTGACCGACGCCAGATTGGCACAGCAGCTCTATGCGACCATCGCCGCACTGCCTCCGATGCCCGAAGGGCTGGCCTGCACACTGGAGCTTGGGCCACACTATACCCTGACCTTCCAACGGGACGGCGAGACGCTGATGACGGCCCTGGCGAAGCGCGATGGCTGCCGCTCGGTGACTATCGCCGGTGAATCGCATGACCGGAAGGGAACCCCCGCGTTCTGGAGCCAATTGGATGACGCCATCCACGTCGCCACGCCACCCGCCCATCCTGTCGGGCTGGCGATCGAGCGCACTCCCGACCCGGCTCAAGCGTCCCTGACCGCGCGGATTCCTTCCGCCGAGATCGCGCGGCGCCTGTACGACGCGATCCTGGCGCTCAAGTGGCTCCCCTCGGGCCCGGCTTCCTGCGAGGACGCGCCCATCCTCGAATACCAGCTCGTCTTCCAAACGGCAGACGGCGCCATTCCCGCCGTCATCCATAACGCCTGCGGCGCTGTTGATCTGCAAGGCGGCTTCCAGGCGCGCGGCGGATGGTTCGTCATGGATGACCAGTTCAGGCGGCTGTTCCAGCAGATCGTCGGCGGGGCCATGTTCGCGCCAGCCACCCCGGACCATCTCGCGCTCACCGTCGCGCGGATGCGCGTCCCCTCCCATCAGATAGTGGTCGCCGACACGGACCTTATGCGAAGCCTGTACCAGGACATCTTCAGCCTGCGACCGGCGCAGCCTGAGCTAGGGTGCCCGTCAGATGCCGATAAACTGGCCGGCAAAGGCACATGGTACACCCTCAGCTTCTCTCAGTGGGGCCTGCCGCTCCTGCAGATAGACGCCTACGAGGGTAGTTGCGCCCGCATCGACTTTTCCTTGACGCAGCGCGTTGTGCAGGGCGACCAGACGTTCTGGAGTCTCCTCCACCAGGCTGCCGGGCAGAAGTGATCGGTGTGGCGCCCTCGACGGTACGAGGCGGATCGGATTACTGACGTAGCCCCATCCGCCGATTGCCCCGAGCTGCCACCTGAAATTCCGTCAGCGCCAGGCATCCCAGCCCTCCATACAACTGCGCAGCCGGGAGATGGCGGGCGCGCGTAGACATCAGCGCATCGTGTTCGCTAGCGGGCGATCGCTATCCGCTTAGCTCGCTAGCTCGCGGCGCATGATGGTATACGACGGACTGCCCTCGTAAAAGGTGAAGCCGGGGTGCAAGTAGGTCCAGCCGTGGCGCTCGTAGAGCCGGCGGGCGACCGCGTTGTCTACTTCGGTAGAGAGCAGCGCGCGGGAGCAGGGCTGCGCTGCTAGCAGCGCCTCCATCAGCGCGCCGCCGATGCCGCGCCCGCGCTCCTCCGGCGCTACCGCCAGATCCACCAGCGTCCAGGCGTCGCGCAGCGCCGGATGCTCCGGCCCGACCTGCTCCGCTACCCGGTCATGCCACCAGTCCCCCGGCAGCGAGCGCACGCCGAAGCCGAAGCCCACCAGCCGCCCGTCGCGCACGGCGACCAGCCCATGATAGTCGAGCATCCCTGCGTAGCGCGCGAAGAACGCCGCGATCGCGTCTTCATCATCGGGCCAGGTAGCGCAATACAGCCGCACCGCGTCATCGAACCATGGCCCACCCGGCCACAGCGGCGCGAAGGTCACGCCTGGTGGCGTCCCGCTGCTATTCATCCTGCTCACTTGCGCACTCCTTCCCCTCCCCTGCGGACGTCACCCCCCGGCCCCCTCTCCCATAGGAGAGGGGGAGCAGCTTGGATTTCCCCTTCTTCCCATGGGAGAGGGGGGTAGGGGTTGAGATCACTCCCCCGCCTTACCCGCCGCGCTGACCGCTGCCAGGACCTTCTGGAGCTGCTCTGGCAGCTCGCTGGCGCTGGCGGGAATGACGCCATCCGCGCGCACGGTCTGCGCCAGCGCGGTCAGGAAGCGTGCGACGTCAGCGAGCGACTCCTGCTCTTGCAGGTCCATCGCCTGCAGCTCGAAGCGGAACGCCAGGTTCTCGCGCCGGGAGACGCTATGGTCGTCATGCGTCCGCAGCGCCAGAACCGCTTTCTGCGCATCCTGCTCGATGAAGTAGTCGAGCGGCGAATTGCCGGGATGCTCCCAGACAGGATGGCCCGCCAGCTCGATCACCTGGCGCACGGCGTCAACGAAGGGCGGCTGCGCCAGGGCGAGCGCCCGCTCGGGGCCCGCGCCCTCGCAGAGCGCCGCGAGCGCGCGAATGAACGCTGCCAGAGGGTTGGGCTCGCCGCCGGACTGCGCCTCGATCGTCGTGACGATCTCGTTCAGCGTCCGCGTCCAGCGCGCGACGCCCGCCGGGTCGGCGCGGTCGCGGAAGCGCAGCACGAGCGTCGTCATGCTCGCGTTGTGATCGAGCCATGACATGAAGGCCTGTTCCTGGTCCGCCTCCTGCTGGTAGTAGTCCTCCGGCTCGACGACCGCCTCGCCACGCCATTCCGCCGCCACCGCGCGCACCAGCCAGCGCCAGCGGCCGGGAGTCAGCCCGCCGAAGATGCCCGCGAACCGCTCGGGGACGCTGCGCTCCATCGCCGCGAAGGCCGCCTCGATCACGCCCTGCGGCAGACTCTCACCCGCCTTGCTCAGCATCAGCAGCGCGTCCTCGCGGTCGTTGTGCGTTAGGCGCAGGGCGCGCTCCATGACGCCGTTGAGGATCAGGTAGTCCAACGCCGCGCGCGCCTGCTCATGCTGGGTGAGCCAGGCGCCCAGGCGGTAGAGCGCGGTGGCGACGCCGCGGGGATTGCCGTTGGCGGCGTGGGCCTCCAGCTCGGCCTCCAGCCCCTCGCGCACGCCGCCAGTCACAGGCGCCGCGTAGGACTCGTCGCGCGGGGCGGGCGCCGTGGGAAGGCGCCCGAACGCTGCCAGCCGGGCCGCCAGCCTGGGATCAGCGGAGCGCACCGCTCCTAGCGCCTGCGCGGCGATGGCCAGCGCTGGCTCAGGGTCGAGTCGCTCCGCTGGCGTGGCCTGCGCCTCAGCCGCGCCCTCAGCCGCGCCCTCGGCGCGTGGCGGAACGTAGTCGTGGGCGCGCTCGGCCGCCAGCAGCGCCGCCAGCGCCGCCTCGCGATAGCGACCGAGCGCGAAGTAGCGCTCCGCCGCGCGTGTGAGGTAGTCCACGCCCGACTCGTCCATCGCGATAGCCAGGCGCGCATCCATCTCCAACAGCTGCGCCAGCAGGTACGAGCCACCCGCGTACTTCGTCATGCGGCGACACTCCATCAGCGCCTCACCCGCCTCGTCGAGCTGGCCGCGCTCGATCAGCGCTCGCGCCAGATAGATGTGCGCCTGGGTGTAGTCATCCTCCACCTGCGTCTCGCGCGTCCGCTTGATCGCCTGCCGCGCCACCCGCTCGGCATCCTCCCACTGCTCCAGCAACAGGTAGACATACGCCTCGCCGGTGAGCCAGCTCGCGTCGTGGCCGTTCTGGTTGGCGTGGAAGCGCGCCAGCGCCGCGAGCGCCTCCTCCCGCCTTCCCAGCGCCGCGAGCGCCGTCGCGCTGTTCATGCGCGCGCAGTCGGCGCAATCGTAGCGCGCGGGCGTCTGAGCCAGCACCGATTTCGAGTTCTCCAGCGTATCTTCTCCATAGCAGGCGGGGTCCATCGCCAGGTGGCAATAGACGACATCGTGGAAGGCGCATATGCGCTGCGGCACGTCGCGCACGCGCTGGTCCTCGGCCAGCGTCAACAGGTCAACCGCCTCGGGCAGCGCGCGCCGCAGGTCCTCCTTGAGGCGCAGCTGCACCCGCCAGTGGCGTAGGAATAGCTCCCAGGCGGTCTCGCTCTCGGCCTGCGCCGCCTGGATCGCCTCGGTGATCGCCAGATCGGCGCCCTCAAAGTCGCTGTGATACGTGTTCTGGAATGCATAGTAGCGCTGCAGGATCAGCGCCTTCTGTCCGCCCGCATCCCGCAGCCGTTTCGCGTCGCGATACGTCCAACTGAAGATACTAGTGTCACCTGTCGCCATCGAACACTCCCCTTACTGCCTGGCGGCTCAAGCCGCGCCTAAGGGCCTGCGGCCACGAAGCCCGCCTCCGCGGGCTGGGAATGCGAACGCATCCGAGGCCGCGCAGGCGGCCTTTGCGGCGGGACGCCCGTAGCCGCGGGTTCACCCGCCTGCCGCTGTTGCGCTCAGTCCGTCTCGGCGCCGTCGCCGTCCGCCCGCTCAGCTCCTCGCGCCCGCCGCCGCATCTCGATCGGTGCGATGACGCCGCGCGGCTCCGTCGTCGCCTGTGTCGCGGGTGGGGCCTGGCGGCTCAGCTCCTCGCGCACGGTCGCCAGCAGCAGTGGCGAGACGCCCAACTCCTCTGCCAGCGCGCCCAGATCGGCGGCGAGCAGGTCATCCACCGTGGGGCAGCGGGCGCAGAGCCGCGCCGCGACATCCTGGCGCAGCCCCAGATCGGTGAGCGCTGGCGCCGAGAGCATGCGCGGGTCGGCCTCGCCGCTCCCCTCCAGCCCGGTCAACTCGGCCAGCGCGGCGTTGATGCGGTCGAAGCAGGCGATGGTCTCCTGCGCGGAGAGACCCTGGCCGGCGAAGACCCGCGCGTTGGCGATCAGGATGCTCATCAGCGGCGCGAACTCTGGCCGCCGCGGCCCGTAGTCGCGTGCGCGCCGCAGCAGCGGGTTCAGCGCGTTCAGGTGGAGCATACCCTCTGGCGCGTCGCCCTGCGGCTGCTGGGCGATATAGTCGCGCACGAGCCTCCGGATGGGGCTGGCGACCGATGGGCGCTCAGCCACCTGCCGCGCGCGGCGCAGGCGCTCGGCGCCCGGCGGATAGACCATGATCGCCGGCAGGCTCGTCGGCTGGAACGTGACCAGCCGCGCGGGCAAGCCCTCGGCGGCGCAGGCGTCCAGCACGGGACGCCAGGAGCCGTCGGTATCGGCGAAGGGGGTGAAGATGAAGGCCGCGCCGGGAGCCAACTGCTCGATCTGCGTGCCATAGAGCTCGCTGTAGCGCCTGAGGAACGCCACATCGGCGAACCAGCGCGCGTCTATTACCGCCAGCCGCCGCGCCTCGAAGAGCGTCAGCGCCTGGGCCAGCCCGTCCTCCTCATCATAGTAGAAGATGCGGCCCGGGTTCTCGCGCAGGTAGTCGGGGATGGTCAGCTCGCCCCGGCTGGTCTTGAATGTCACCAGATCGGCCACCCGCGCGAACAGCTCATAGGAGCGCACCGCCCAGCCTTTGATGAGATCGTTGTGCGCGCGTACGATGGCCGCCCAGTCCAGCGGCGCGTCCGCCGCCAGCCGCTCGAAGAACGCCAGCAGCTGCGCGGCGACGCTCGCGCGCACGGCGTCGTATACCTCGTCATGGCGCAGCGTCTCGCGGCTGGCGGTCGGGTTGAGCAGCGGGCATTCGATGACGCCGGTGACGAAGCGCGCCCAGTCGGGCAGCAGGTCGCGCTCACGCTCGGTAATCAGCATGCGCCGCACGTAGACCGCGACATCGCCATACTCGCGGATCGAGATGACGCTGCGCTCTGGCACGTAGAGCGCGCCGCGCAGCGGGATCACCGCGCCGTCCGGCGCGCGGGCGTCATCCAGCGGCAATACGGCAAGCGCGTTGGCGTCCAGCCGCTCGCGCACCCAGGCGGCGTAGCGCACGGCGCGGGCGTGGGCGGGCTCGTCCTGGGCCTCCTCCATCCACGGCGCGGGATGGGCGTTGATGATCTCGCCGCCCATCCCAATGGTGATGGGCACAGACAGCAGCTCGGCGTAGGCGCGCAGGGCGTCGGTCAGCGCGTCGGCGTCGAGCAGGAAGAGCGCGTCATCGCGCAGGTCGAGCTGGACCGTCGTGCCGACGCCCTCGCGCATGGCGCGGCGTAGGGCATAGCTCTGTCCGCCCTCGGAGATCCAGCGCCACGACTCGCCGGGCGTCTGGTAGCTGGCGGTGGTGATCTGCACGCGCTGGGCGATCATGAAGGCGGAGAGCAGGCCCAGGCCGAAATAGCCGATCAGCTCCAGCGCCTCATCGCGCCCGCCGGCGCCCAGCCGTGAGCGCAGCTCGCTGGTATAGCCGCGCCCGACGGTCGCCAGGAAGACGGTAATCTCCTCGCGCGTCAGGCCTGAGCCATTGTCCTCGATCATCAGTTGGCGCGCCTCGCGGTCGGCCCAGACGCGGATCGCCGGAGCGTAGCCGTTGGCCGCCGCCGGGTCCTCCTCGCGGCGGCGGACGCAGGAGTCGTGGGCGTTCTGGACCAGCTCGCGCAGAGCGACGCGGGGCGTGGAGTAGAGGCTCTCGCCCAGCAGCTTGAGCAGGCCCGGCAGGTGTATCTCGACGGGCAGAATCTCGTTCTCTTCTGGCATACGCTCCTCAGCTCACATCTGGATGGACCGGGGCTTTCGCGCCTGTATCCTCCGGCGTGTCCAGTATACGCGAGATCACGCCAGCGGGGCGGCGTCTACTCGGTTGCTAGCGCCGCGGCTGGCGCCGCGTCTGCGTATTCGGACCGTTGTATCGCGACCACTCCGCCGCGCCGGGAAGCGGGCGGAACGCGATACGTTCTGGCGCGCCAGCCGCGCCGCCTGCCTGGAGGCGCCCTGAATGGGCGTACCGCTCTTGCCAGAATGACGGCGCCTGTGCTACCTTAACGCCACAAGGGCGGGCTGTTGTCATAACACAAACTAGCGGCGTAATTTTGACAGCCAGCCTGAGAGGCGCTTCCCGCGCCTGCGAGTGGGGAGCCTGGGATTCTGGCAGCTAACGGCCGTCAGGCCGTGCGAAAGGAGGCATGTCCATATGGACGGTGGCCTCCTCGCGGTTTGCGCGACGGGGCGATAGTCGTTTTTCCCACCGTCTCTGACGATGTCTGAACGATGTCCGGGAGAGCTGGGAGAGCCGCATCCGCTCGTCATCCTCATCAGCGATGAGCCTGGAAGAGTCCAGTTGGCGTCCAGACGTCACACCAGGGCCGGGCGTTGCGACATTCTCCCCCTCCAGACCGAACCCGCGCCATCATCGCGTCTTTTTGTCATTCCGCGCTCACCGCTCGCCTGTGACGCGAGCGGCGCGCCGATCAAGTCGCGCGCTCAGAGCCATGTCCGCCTGACGCCTGAGGTCAGGCGCGACGGGCGCGCCGTCCATGTAGCGTTGTTCGCGCTATTCGGCGCCTCGTTTGCTATTTACATGGCACGAGGCAGGTTGGTCATCTGGCCACTTGCCCGAGCGCGCCGACGCGGGCCATCGCGGTCATGCTTGCCCTGCTTGTCATGACCGTTGGGAAGTCCGCTAGCGAGAACGATAGACCAAACACATCCGAGATCGTGGAGAGCGCCTGATGGCTCTCCAAGCGCCTGTACCGTAGATGAGCGTACCTCTGGCCACTCGCGTATGAGCTGTCCGCGCGCCTCTCGCGTGGAGCACGCCAGTCTGGCCTGTGACGCCTGCTGGAGTGGCGCCTGTCGCATCTTCGGACTTATTCCGCCTGGCCGTTCATGACGATCGGCCATCGGTCTCCGGGTGGCGCCTGCCCACTGAGACCGAATCATGGCGTAACGACAACGACGTCGCGCCGCGCGAGACTAGCGCTATAGTGTTCGCCGCTCAATCGCTAGCGCGAGATATGTTGTTCTTACTGCCAAGCGAGCGGCAATTCTGGCGAACTGGCGGCTGGTGAGACACAACGACTGGGCCGGCGAAGCCGAGGCCACCTGAGGCGCCGCCCGCCCCGCCATTGGGGTGAGTCGTGAGACACGCGAGCCCGTGACCCGCGCGCCCCAATACGGCGCGAACAGAGAGGACAGGTAGTATGGACCTGGTGAAGCGGCTGGAAGAGTACCGCGAGCGCGAGCGCGCGCTGGCATGGGAGGGGACCTTCTCTCAGTATTTCGAGATCGTCACCCAGCGGCCGTCTGTGGCGCAGCTCTCCCATGAACGCATCTACAACATGATCGTGAGCGCCGGAACCGAGACGAACCGTCTCGGCGACCCGCGCTACACCTTCTTCAGCAACGAGATCTTCGGCATCGAGAAGCCGCTGCAGCAGATCGTGGACTATTTCCACTCCGCCGCCCAGCGCCTCGAGGTGCGCAAGCGCATCCTGCTGCTGATGGGCCCGGTGGGCGGTGGTAAGTCCACCATCGTCGCGTTGCTCAAGCGCGGTCTCGAGGAGTACACCCGCACTGAGGGCGGCGCCATCTACGCCATCCGCGACTGCCCGATGCACGAGGAGCCGCTGCACCTCATCCCGCCGGAGCTGCGCGCCGATGTCGAGAAAGAGTACGGCATCTACATCGAGGGCGAGCTGTGCCCCAAGTGCCGCTGGATGGTCGAGCACGACTTCAACGGCGAGATCGAGCGCATCCCAGTCAAGCGCATCGCCTTCAGCGAAAAAGACCGTATGGCCATTGGCACATTCGCTCCATCCGATCCCAAGAGCCAGGACATCGCCGAGCTGGTCGGCGGCATTGACCTCTCCACCATCGGCGAGGTCGGCACCGAGAGCGACCCCCGCGCCTACCGCTTCGACGGCGAGCTCAACGTCGGCAACCGCGGCATGGTCGAGTTCATCGAAATGCTGAAGACGGATGAGAAGTTCTTGTATGTGCTGCTGACCCTGTCCCAGGAGCAGAACATCAAGACGGGCCGCTTCTCGATGATCTACGCCGATGAGGTGGTCGTCAGCCACACCAACGAGCACGAGTATCAGTCGTTCGTCGGCAACAAGAAGTCCGAGGCGCTGCAGGACCGCATCATCCTGGTGCGCGTGCCCTATAACCTGCGCGTGGCCGATGAGGTGCGCATCTACGAGAAGTTGCTCGGCCAGAGCGCGCTCAAGGGCGTCCACATCGCGCCGCACACGCTGCGCATCGCCAGCCTCTTCGCCATCCTCACCCGGCTGGAGCCCTCCAAGAAGGCGGGCATGAGCCTGATGAAGAAGCTCAAGCTCTACGACGGCGAGGACATCGAGGACTTCAAGCAGAAGGACGTGCGCGAGCTGCAGGATGAGGCCGAGCGCGAGGGCATGGACGGCATCTCGCCGCGCTATGTCATCAACCGCCTCTCCAGCGCGCTGGTGCGCGACGGTGTAACCTGCATCAACCCGATTGACGCGCTGCGCGCCCTGCGCGACGGCTTCGACCAGCACACCAGCGTCACGCGCGAAGAGCGCGAGCGCTACCTCAACTTCATCGCCGAGGCGCGCAAAGAGTACGACGACATGGCGCGCAAGGAGGTCCAGCGGGCCTTCGTCTACAGCTTCGAGGAGTCGGCGCGCACGCTGCTCAACAACTACCTCGACAACGTCGAGGCCTACTGCAACAAGACCAAGGTGCGTGACCCCATCACCGATGAGGACATGGACCCGGACGAGCAGTTGATGCGCTCCATCGAGGAGCAGATCGGCATCACCGACAACGCGAAGAAGACCTTCCGCGAGGAGATCCTGATTCGCATCTCGTCGCTCGCCCGGCGCGGCCAGGCCTTCAGCTATAGCAGCCATGAGCGGCTGAAGGAGGCCATCGAGAAGAAGCTGTTCGCTGACCTGCGCGACGTCGTGAAGATTACCACCTCCGCGCGCACTCCGGACCCCGAGCAGCTCAAGAAGTCGAATGAAGTCATCAGCCGCCTCATCAGCGATCACGGGTACTGCCCCGTCTGCGCCAACGAGCTGCTGAAGTACGTCGGCTCGCTGCTGAACCGCTAGCGGCCACGTCATCGCCGCACGCTCCCGCCTGACCCGGCCACCATTGGGTGACCGGGCGGGGCGGGAGGCGCGGCGGCCAGAGAGGCGCGCAGTATGAGTATGGATGAGAGCAATCGCACGACCATTTCACAGCATGACTGGTCGCTGCACCGCAAAGGCGCGATAGACCAGGAGCGCCACAAGCGCAAGATTCGCGAGGCCATCAAGAAGCGCCTGCCCGAGGTCGTCAGCGAGGAGAGCATCATCCTCTCTGACGGCAAGAAGGTCATCAAGGTGCCGATTCGCTCGCTCGAAGAGTATCGCTTCCGCTTTGACCCCAACCGCCAGCAGCACGCGGGCGAGGGTGACGGCGACAGCCAGGTGGGCGACGTGATCGCCGCCGAGCCGCGCCCCGGCAAGGGCCAGCGTGGTGAGGCGGGCGACGAGCCGGGTATGGACTACTACGAGGCCGAAGTCACGCTCGACGAGCTGGCGGCGATGATCTTCGAGGATCTGGGCCTGCCCTTCCTCGAAGAGAAGAAGCAGGCGGAGATGGAGACCGAGACCGTCCGCTTCACCGACGTCCGCAAGACGGGCCCGATGGCCAACCTGGACAAGAAGCGCACGATCATGGAGAACATCCGCCGCAACGCCATCAAGGGTGACCCGCACTTCCACGGCATCAAGAACGATGATCTGCGCTTCAAGACCTGGGAGCCGACCATCCGCTACGAGTCCAACGCCGTGGTGATAGCGATGATGGATGTGTCAGGCTCAATGGGTGAGTTCGAGAAGTACATTGCCCGCAGCTTCTACTTCTGGATGGTCCGCTTCCTGCGCACCAAGTACAACAACGTGAGGATCGTCTTCATCAGCCATCACACCGAGGCCAAGGAGGTGACGGAGGAGGAGTTCTTCACACACGGCGAGAGCGGTGGCACGCAGGTCAGCTCGGCCTATGAGCTGGCGCTCAAGATCGTCGAGGAGCGCTACCCAGCCGACGACTGGAACATCTATCCGTTCCACTTCTCTGACGGCGATAACCTGCCCTGGGACAACGAGCGCTGCGTAGAGTTGGTGCGCAACCTGATGGAGCTGTGCAACATCTTCGGCTACGGCGAGATTCGCGAGGGCCACTACCGCTCGCCCAGCACGCTGATGTCGGCCTACAGCAAGATCCAGGACCGCAAGTTTATATCCGTCACCATCTCGGACAAGACGGAGGTCTATCCCGCCCTGCGGAAGTTCTTCGCCACGCCCGAACAGGCTCCCGCGAAGCCCTAGCGCGCCCACGGAGCACGGAGGAGACCCCCTATCATGTCCGATATCCCGCATCAAACCACACCCGATAAGGCCTACCTCGCCCGGCTGGAGCGCGCCATGGACGAGATCTGGGGCATCGCCAAGCGCTTTGGCCTGGATCCCTACCCCGTCAACTTCGAGCTCGTGCCCGCCAGCATCATGTACGAGTTCGGCGCCTATGGCTTGCCCGGACGCTTCAGCCACTGGTCGCGTGGCAAGGCCTACTATCGCATGAAGACCGAGTACGACTACGGCCTGAGCAAGATCTACGAGCTGGTGGTCAACACCAACCCCTCGTACGCCTTCCTCATGGAGCAGAACGACCTCTTGCAGAACATGGTCGTCGTCGCCCACGTCCTTGGCCACACCGACTTCTTCAAGAACAACACCTACTTCCACGCCACGCCGTCCAACATGATAGACAAGGTCAGCGTCAGCGCCGACCGCATCCGCAAGTACGAGTACGACCATGGCGAGCACGAGGTCGAGCGCTTCCTCGACGCCGTGCTGGCGATCGAAGAGCACATTGATCCACACGTCACGCTCAAGCGCCCATCCGGCGCCACCGAGCAGGAGCAGTCAGCGGATCCAGGCGAGGAGCGCAAGCGCGCCAGCGCGTACGACGATCTCTGGAGCCTCAGCGAGCGCGAGAAGCGCCGCCGCGAGGAGGACGAGGCGCGCGAGCGCGCGTTGCGCAAGCATCGCCGCTTCCCTGCCGAGCCGGAGAAAGACCTGCTCAAGTTTCTCGCCGAGCACGCCCCTAACCTCCAACCCTGGCAGCGCGACGTCCTGCTCATCGTCCGTGAGGAGATGCTCTACTTCGTTCCCCAGATGCGCACCAAGGTCGCGAACGAAGGCTGGGCCAGTTTCTGGCACGCGCGCATCACGCGCGAGATGGACCTGACCGACGCCGAGTACACCGCCTTCGCCCAGATGCACGCCGGGGTGCTGGCGACCTCGCGCATGCGTATCAACCCTTACCACCTGGGCTATCGTCTGCTCGAAGACATCGAGCGCCGCTGGGACAACCCCACCGACGAGGAGCACGAGCGGCTGGGCCGCCAGCCTGGCCAGGGCCGCGCCCAGATCTTCACCGTTCGTGAGCAGGAGAGCGACGCGTCGCTCGTGCGCAACTATCTCACCAAGCAGCTTGTCGAAGACCTCGATCTCTACCTCTACCGCAAGGTCGAGGATGAATGGGTGATCGTCGAGAAAGACTGGGAGAAAGTGCGTGACGGAATCGCCGCCAGCATGACGAACTACGGTATCCCGTATATCGCCGTCTGGGACGCCGACTACAACGGCAACACCGAGCTCATGCTGCGGCACTACGTCGAAGGCGACCAGGAGCTGGATATTCCCTACGCCGAGAAGACGCTTGAGCACCTCTACCACATCTGGTCGCGCCCAGTGCATATCGAGACCATGCGCGATGGCAAGCCGCTGCGTCTGACCTACAACGGCGAGAAGCACCTGCGCGTTTCACCCGACGACGACGACTGAGGATGAGTGAGGCGCGCGGTCAGTAGCCGCGGCCAGTGTAAAGAAGGGCGCGCATGGGCTGGTTCGTGATCGGGTTGATCGTGGGCGCCATGGGAGCCGCGGCGATCTATACCCTGGACCTGAGCGCCCTCACCCTGCTGCCGCCGCTGGTGGCGATTCTCGGCGGCCTGGTGATTGGCGCGCTATCAGGCTGGCGCAACCCTCGCCCGGGAGGCGCGCTGATATCCGGCATGCTGGCGGGCGGCCTGGCGGGTGTGCTGCTGGTCGCTGGGCACTTCGCCGGTATGGCGCGGGTGGTTCACATGGCGGGCGCTCCCGTCTGGATGCGCGATATCTCGCAATACAGTCCGACGTACGGCTGGCTGACGCGCGGGATGGGCGGGCTGCTGGTTCTGCTGACGACGCTCATCGGCGGCGGCTTCGCCGGGATGCTCTCCGCGTGGACGGGGTTTCGCGCGCCGTCGAGGCCATGGATCCCATCGCCCGAGGACACCATGAGCATCCTGCCCAACCCGTTTGAGCCAGAGCCAGAATCTGAGTAATTTAGGTTGGCGATGGGCGCTCGCATCCCTGAGGGCCGGCGCATGGGACGGGGCGCGAGCGAAGGCTCCTTGCGCGCGCCGACAGCCTTGCCCCAATTGGCGCGGCGTGGGCTACCCTTTGAAGCGGTAGCCCACGCCGCGCACGGTCTGGATCAGCCGCGGGCTGGCTGGGTCGTCCTCGATCTTCTCGCGCAGCCAGCGCACGTGCACGTCCACCGTGCGCGTGTCGCCCACGTAGTCATAGCCCCACACTTGCTCCAGCAGCCGCCCGCGCGTCAGCACGATGCCGCGGTGGCGCGCCAGATAGGCCAGCAGCTCGAAGAGGCGCGTGGGCAGCGCGATCACCTGCCCGTCCTTGCGCACCTCCCGCCGCGCCTCGTCAATTACCAGATCACCGGCCACCAGCGGCTCGGCTTCCGTCGCCGCTGGCGCGCTTCCCGCCTGCTGCGCGCCCGCCTGCTGCGCGCCCCGCCGCAGCAGCGCCCGCACCCGCGCCCGCGCTTCGTTCCATGAGAATGGCTTGGTCACATAGTCGTCGGCCCCCAGCTCCAGCCCAACGACGATGTCGCTCTCCTCCACGCGCGCCGTCAGCATCATCACCGGGACACGCGCCGTCTCCGGGCGCGCGCGCAGCTGCCGCAAGACCTCAAGCCCATCCAGCCGTGGCAGCATCACGTCCAGGATCACCAGCGCCAGTGGATGCGCACGCGCCAACTCCAGCGCCGTCACGCCATCCGCCGCCGTCAGGGTCTCATAGCCATCCTGCCGGAGGTTGTACGCCAGCGTGTCGCGCAGCGCGTCGTCATCCTCGACGAGCAGAATCGGTCGCTGTTCCACGGAAAGCCACCCTTCGCCCACCAGAGGCCCACCGCTAGCCTCCCAGCCCTGAAACGCCGAGGCGCGGCGCATAGCTCCAAAAGGCCAGCCCGCATGGGCATTCATGCTCCCCGCCGCCGCGACGTGCTCCGGCCCTTGAGGGCCGCGGCCCCCGCGCCATTGCGCTCAGTTGAGCTCCTCGATCTCGCCCGTCACCATGTAGATGACATCTTCGCCGATATTGGTCACGCGGTCGCCGATGCGCTCCAGGTCGTGGGCAATGAAGAGCAGGCTCGTGGCCGGCGCCACCTTGTCCGGCTCGCTTGACATCAGGCGAATGACCTCGGCCAGGATCTTCCGATAGGGCTGGTCCACTCTATCATCGTTGGCGCAGGTCTCGCGGGCGAGCTGCACGTTCACATCCACGAACGCCTGGATGCAGGCGCGCACCTGCTCGCGCACGATCTTCGCCATATCTACCAGGTCAGCGGTCAGGCTCAGCGGCTCGTAGTCCTTCAGCCGCATGGATTGCTTGGCGATGCTCACCGCATGGTCGCCCATCCGCTCCAGCTCGTTGATGACCAGCTGCACCGTCACTAATTCGCGCAGGTCGCGCGCCACGGGCGCTTGCAGCGCCATCAGCGCGATGCAATGGCTGCGGATCGTGCGCTGCATCTCGTTGACTTCGCCATCTTTGGCGATCACATCTTCCGCTAGCTTCACGTCGCGCCGGCTTAGCGCCAGCATCGCCTGTGCGATCTCAGCCTCGACGAGCGACGCCATCTGAATCACCGACTCTTCGATGTCGCGCAACTCCTGGTGAAACGCCTTCCGTGTCATCGTCTCGTCTCCACTCTCTGGCGCGCCGCCGCGTCGCTAAGGCGACCGGGCAGGCGTCGCTGTGCGCTCGCGCGCGACTCAGCCGAAGCGACCGGTGATGAAGTCTTCCGTTCGTTTGTCCTGCGGGCGCGCGAACATATCCGGCGTCAGGTTGAATTCGATCAGGTTGCCCGTCAGGAAGAATCCAGTATACTGGCTGACGCGCGCCGCCTGCTGCAGGTTGTGCGTCACGATGACGATTGTGTATTCTTGCTTGAGCTCGTCAATCAGCTCCTCGATCTTCAGCGTCGCGATCGGGTCCAGCGCCGAGGCGGGCTCGTCCATCAAAATGACTTCGGGCTCGACGGCGAGCGCCCGCGCGATGCAGAGGCGCTGCTGCTGGCCACCGGAAAGACTGAGCGCGCTGGCGTTCATGCGATCTTTGACCTCATCCCAGAGCGCCGCGCTGCGCAGGCTGCGCTCGACGCGCTCGGCGATCTGGCGCTGCGTATAGCCACCCTGGACCCGCAGCCCATACGCCACGTTCTCGAAAATCGAGCTAGGGAACGGGTTTGGCCGCTGGAAGACCATGCCGACGCGCTGGCGCAAATGCACGAGGTCTACGCCGGGCGCGAAGATCTCCTCATCGCCTATGAACACCGAGCCGGTGATCCGCGCGCTGGGCGTCATATCGTGCATGCGGTTCAGCGCGCGCAGGAAGGTTGACTTTCCGCAGCCAGATGGGCCCATGAGCGCCGTTACGTGGCGCTCGGCGATTTGCAGGCTGATGTCCTTGATGGCGCGGTTGGAGCCGTAGTAGACATTGAGGTCAACCGTGCGCATCTTGATCGGGCCAGGGGCTTTGATGATGTAGTCGGGGTTGACAGTATCGCCGCCGAGTATCGCGGCCTCGCGGGCGCTGGCGTTTTCTCTTTCTGGTGAGCTTGCGGACATATTGTGGTTGTTCTCCCTGCCTCCGCGAAGGCTACTTGGTCGCTCCGGCGAGCCGCCGGCTGATTCTCCCCGCCAGCCATCGCAGGCCGAGGTTGAAGACGAGCAGGATGATGACGAGCAGCGCGACGATCCCGTTCTGGATCTGGGCGGCGTTCGCCACGACGCCCTCCGCGTGCAGCTCATACAGGTAGATGGTCAGCGTCGCGCCGGGAAGGCGCGGATCGAGCGAGAACCAGTTATTGACCGCCGCGCTGCCTCCCGCCGTGTAGATTAGCGCCGCCGTCTCGCCAATCATCTTTCCAGCGGTCAGAATGACGCCGGTCGTCAGCGCTGGCAGCGCCACGGGCATCATGACGCGCCAGATGGTCTGGTACTTCGTCGCGCCAAGCGCCGCACTCGCTTCGCGCAGCTCGCGCGGGACTGAGCGCAAGGCGTCCTCGCAGACGCGCAGCATGAGCGGCAGATTCAGGATCACCAGCGTCAGGATACCGGCGATGCGGGTAAAACCGAGGCGCGTGCCGGAGCCGAAATTGGTCACAAAGACCAGAAAGCCAAACAGCGCTAGCACGATGGAGGGTACCCCGGCGAGCGTCTCAGTGGCGAATCGCAGCACAGTCGTGATGACGCCCTGCCGCGCGTACTCGACGAGGTAGACGGCGCCGAAGACAGCGATCGGCACACAGATCAGCAGCGAGGCGATCAGGATATAGAACGTGTTGAAGAGGAAGGGGCCGACCAGCGTTCCCGAGGTGTCCGCCCCGAAGACGAACTTCAGGCTCAGCATGCTCACGCCCTGGATGAGCGCGTACAGGACGAACGCCAGCAGCAGCGCCGCCAGGAAGATCACAATGCCCCAGATGACGCCGGTCATCACGCGGTCCCACAGGCGCGCGCGGGCGCGGCGTGATGAGCGCATATCTCCTGGGGGACGCTGTCCACGCTTCGGCAGTGCGATGCGCTCGGCGATGCTTCCCATTCTGGCGGCTCCTTTTAGCCCTGACTGTGCGATGTGATGTCGTGCTGGGCTGCGCTCAGCGCGCGAGCCCATCATGGCTCCTACTCCGCGGCGACTCGATACGCGCTGCGCGACGAGATCCAGCGACTGGCGATGACCAGACCGAGCGTGATGAGCAGCAGCACGAAGGCGAGCGTCCAGATGGCGTCATAGTTGAGCGAGCCATGTGGCGCTTCTTTGAAGTCCTGGAAGAGCTGCACGGTGATTGTGCTGGTCGGTCGGAAGACGATGTACGGATAGGCGCTTGAGAAGCCGATAGGGAACGAGTTTGGATTGGAGCCGATGACGAACGCCACCGCCAGCGTCTCGCCAATCGCGCGCCCCATGCCGAGAATGACCCCCGTAAAGATGCCGCTTGCGCCAGCGGGCAGCAGCGTGCGCCATAATGTCTGCCAGCGCGTCGCGCCCAGCGCCAGGCTTGCCTCGCGCAAGCCATTCGGCACGGCGTTGAGGGCGTCAATCGAGAGCGTGGTGACGGTAGGCAGAATCATGAACGTCAGGACGAGCGCGGCGGCGATCACACCAAAGCCCGCGTAGAGAAATCCGCCAGCGATGCCATTATAGGTGTTGCGGACCAGCGGGACGATGAGCTGGATGCCAAGGAACCCGTAGACCACCGAGGGGATGCCGGCGAACAGCTCCAGGATGGGCTGGATCAAGCGCTTCGCCCACGTGGGCGCGATGTCGGTGACGTACATCGCGGTCGCCACGCTCAGCGGTGTGGCGACCGCGATGGCGAGCACGGTGGCGGTGATCGAGCCCAGGATCATAATCAGCGCGCCGACCTGCTTTTCATCAGGGTTCCAGGTCGTGCCGAAGAAGAACGCGGGCAGAGAGACATGGTAATCGGTAAACGTCTGGTAGGCGCTACCACCCACGAAGAACAGAATGGCCGCCATCGCGATGATGAGGACCGCCGCCCCCGCGATCGCGCTCGCTTTGTTCATACGCTCGCGCCAGGCTTTGCCGCCAACGATATGCAGCCCAGCCGCGGAAAACACGACGAGGACGATGAACGCGCCGAGCAGAAATGGCCATCTGACTTGCGCGAGGGCCCCGATGCTCATCCTATCCGCCTTTAGCTTGAATTAGCTGTCACTATTAGGCTGCCTGGCGACACGCCGCCCCATTCCGCGATGCGCCCGGTGTATGCTGGAATGCTTGCGGATTGGCCACTACGCGCGTCGCGCTCTCGTCCATGTGACCATGTAAAGGATACCCCGCAAGCCTCCCAGTTGAACACTTTATGACGCTGGGAGTGTCGCCAGCAAGCCGCTGGACGCCACTCCCCTGAGAGATTACGCCTGCCCCTGCGAGCTAGCTGAGTGGCGGCAGCTGCTCGGGCGCCGGAGCGCCGGACGGTGTGTGCGCCTTGATGGCCGAGCTGGAGATCTCGCCGATTGGCAGGTAGCCCAGCTTCAGCAAATCGTTCTTCTGGATCTGATCGCTCAACACGTACTGCAACAGCGCCTTCGCGCCGCCCGCGGCAGGGCCGTTGGTATAAGCATGCTCGACGCCCCAGAACTGGTACTTGCCAGCGCTGATGTCGGCAGCCGTTGGCTTGCCGCCATCAATGCAGATTGGTGAGACCGCGTTCGGGTGTGTGATCGCGAAGCCGGTGGTCACGTAGCCGATCGCTCCTGGCGTCTGCGCGATGGTCTGTACAACCGCGCCGGTGTTGTCCTGCGCGATGGCGCCGCTGTTACTCTCATTCTTGTTGTCCAGCATCCACGTCTTGAAGGTCGAGCGGGTGCCGGAGGTCGTGGGTCGGTTGACGACCGTGATGATCTCGTTGGGGCCACCGAGTTGGGACCAGTTGCTCACCTGACCGAAGTAGATCTGCTGGATCTCGCTCTTGGTGAGGTTGCCAACCTTCCCTTTGAGATCATTGTTGACGATCAGGGTGAACGCTACGACCGCGACCTGGTGATCGGCTAGCTTGCCGTATGCTCCCGCGGACGGCTCTTTCTCGACAGCGTAAACGTCCGACAGGCCGATCTGCACGGCGCCCGCATTGACGTCCTTCAGGCCCGTGCCAGAGCCATTGGGCGTGACGGTGGTGCTCGTGCCGTTCGCGCTGTCGAACTCGGCGGCGGCGGCGCTGAAGAGCGGAGCGAGGGCGGAAGAGCCGTCAACGGCGATTTTGCCGGACACGCCCGCTACCTTCGGCGCCATGCCGGTTGTCTTGACGGTGGAAGTGAAGTCGGAGACGCTCACCGAGCAGGCCGTGAGCGATGGATTCGAGGTGGTCGCACCAGGTGTAGGGCCGCAAGCCGCGACAATCAGGCTCGACGCTACAATGGCGCCAAACGCGGCCTTCGCGCCAAGAGATCGGATCGCTTGATAGCGATCTGACATGGAATGTTCCCTCCCCGTTCCGCGCGACATTCATGAGATTACGGATAGTCGCGCTGGAAGATCCCTGTGTTCCCCGTGAGCGGGTCGGGCGGCGTCCGCCCGACCCCAAACAGACTGTATCGCCGCGCTGTTAATGGCGATTTAACTGTGTGTTAAAGCTGTGTTAAGCGCCTGGAGCGTGTGCTACGATGGCGGTATCTGGCCGTAGTACCGAGTGGGAGGCCAGGGTGTCCCGCCGCCGGGGCAGGCGCGCCGGGAAAGTGTCGCCGCCGCTATGACGTTTCCACAGCTCGCGCTCGCCTTCATCGCGGGCGTCATCATCACGAGCGCCATCGCCTGGGCGCAGTTGCGCGCGGTCGCCAACCGCCGGCGGCTGGCCGAGGATCTTTTCGCTGCGACCGCGCGCGAGAATGCGACCTTGCGCCAGGCGGTGGAGAGCGCCGACGCGCGTCTGTCCGCCATCCTGACCGCCTATCCACGTCCTGTCTTCATTACCAGCCGGGAGCGAGTCGTCCTCTTCGCCAACGATGCCGCGCTGGCGCTCGTTCATCTGCCCGCCGACCAGGTCATTGGCCGTCTCGCAGCATCCGTCCTGCAAGATTACGACACCACACAGCTCCTGGCCCGCGCCGCCCGCACGGGCAAGACGTGCGAGCGCACGTTCCAGCGCGTCACCACCGGCCAGACCTGGCGCGTCGTCGCTACCCCACTGCGTCCGGACATGGAAGCAGAGTGGGCGCCAGACGGCGGCCCCGATCTCGCGCTGGCCATCGAGGACCTCACTGAGCTGCGGCGGCTGGAGACCGTCCGCCGCGATTTCGTCGCGCATGTCTCGCACGAGCTACGCACGCCGCTGGCCGCGGTGAAGCTGCTCGCCGAGACGCTCGTCAACGCGCTCGACCGCGACCCTGCCGCCGCGCGCGACTTCGCCATGCGCATCACCGGCGAGGCCGACCACCTCTCGCAGATGGTGGCCGACCTGCTGGATCTCTCACGCATCGAGTCCGGCAAGATCGAGCTGCGGCTGGAGCCAACCGATCTGGTGGCGCTCGCGGAGGCCGCCGCCGAGCGCATGCGCCCGCTGGCCGGAGAACTGGGCGTGACGCTGGAGGTGGCTCTGCCTGCTGACCTGCCCGAGGCGCTCTGCGATGGCGAGCGCATTGGCGAGGCGCTGGTCAATCTAGTCCATAACGGGCTGAAATATACTGAGCCTGGTGGCTGGGTGCGCGTCTCGTGCGCCGTGACCGCGGAGGAGGCGCCCACGCTCGCGGGCGCCTCCGGCCAGCCGCCCACCATGCGGAGCATGCTCGCCGTCACTGTCAGCGACAATGGCGCGGGTATCAGCGAGGAGGACCTGCCGCGCGTCTTCGAGCGCTTCTTCAAGGCCGACCGCGCGCGCACGCGGCAGCCCTCCAGCCCGCTCCTCCAGCCTGCCCCAGAAGTGAACGGTCGAAAGGGCCAGGCGAGAGGTCAGGCGAAGACCCAGGCGCGGGGCAAAGCGAAGCGCCAGGCGGTGAGCGCGCCCGAGCGTAATCGGCGCCTGGATGCGCTGGCGGCGGGCGGCGCCGGGCTGGGGTTGGCCATCACCCGCCACCTCATCGAGCTGCACGGCGGCCGCATCTGGGCCGAGAGCAAGCTCGGCCAGGGCAGCAGCTTCACCTTCACTCTGCCGCTGGCGGAGGGCCGATAGGCGCGTCAGAGCATCTTGCGCATGTTGATCGCTACCGGCTGGTATCCCAGTCCCTCATAGAGGCGGATCGCTGTGGTATTGTCGCCGAACACGTTCAGGTCAATATGGTCCGCGCCTTTCGGCCTTACCGCGTCTTCGAGCGCCAGCATCGCCGCCTTGCCATAGCCTTTGCCCCGGTATCGTTCGTCTATCCCAATGAAATAGATAAAAGCCCGACGCTTGCCCGGATCAACGAATGTCCATAGATCACCTACCGAGCCATCCTGGACCGCCATGACCTTCCATAAATAGTGCCCCTCGGTGGCGAGACCATCCTTGAGCAGCGCGGTGATTTGCTGGGTAGCCGCGTCTCGCGCCTCCTCAATCGGTATATCCATCGCGCGCGAGATATCCTGCGCATAGCCCTCGAACAACGAGGCTCGCATGCTCTCATACTCAGCTTCTGCCATCGGGCGCAACGTCACCGTCGGAGCCACTTGCCGTCCCTCCCCCGCCGACCGCACGGCTTCAGGCGCCTTCGACCTCTGCCGCTTGAACCACTGTCTCCACATACACCATCCCCTTCCACGGCGCCGCATTCGAGACGCGAGAAATCCGACAGGTGATCGAGGCATGAGAGCAGCAAGCCAGACTTGCCGGGCCCCGCGTCGCGCCTGA
>DASTKI010000140.1:0-11227 GCA_035716045.1 Ktedonobacterales bacterium | reverse complement strand
CTACCACTCCTCCTCCTCCTCGTACCATCGTTCCGGCGCGACGGCGGACTACATGCCCTACATGTACATCGCCGATGTCTCCGGCTGCGACTTCGTGCCCACCTTCGGCGAGGCCCCAGCGCCCTATGGCGCGCCCCTGGCAGACGCGATCATCAACTCGCTTTCGCATGAGCAGTTCGAGATGGTCAGCGATCCCGGCGGCCAGGGCTGGTATGGCAGTGGCGGCGACAGCGAGATCGCCGACAGGTGCGAGACCTCATTCGGCCCTCCCGCTAGCGATGGCTCGACCGTGCGGCTCGCGAACGGCCATGGCTACGCTATCCAGCGTGAGTGGAGCAACGCCACCAACTCGTGCACCTACGGGTAATACATAACAATTGGGAGGAGCTGAGGCGCGCTTGCCCGCTTCACCACCCCGGCCCGCGCGCGTCGGCGGTATCCGCTCCTAGCACGCGCAGCAGGGCGTCGGCCACCGCTTCGGCCTCGTTGATGCCCTGGCCGTCTATTGGCGTGGCGGCGCCGTCGCGCGTGAGGCGGCTGACATGGTGGATGATCGGGCCGGTGCCGCCCAGCAGCCGCCCGGCGCTCTCGCCAGTCGCCACATGATAGCCCCGCGCGCGCAGCCACATCTTCAGCTTGCCCGCCGAGGGCAGCCACAGGCAGTCGCGCGCCGCCATGCGCGTCTGCGGCCAGCGGCCATCGGCATCCGCCAGCGTGATGAAGCCCTCGCGGTCGTGCGTCGTGATGACCAGCCACAGCCCGATCAGCCCTTCGTCCAGGTGTGAGCCGCCCAGCGATGTCACCCAATCGCCGGGTTGTGGGTCCCAGGTCAGCCCGTCCTGGATCAAGCGGCGCGCCATCGCTGGCGTCACCAGGTCCTCGCGCATGCCACTCCCTCGCTTTCGGAGGCCCCAATCCGCTCCTGTTCGTGGCGTCACGGTAGCAGCGGCGACCGCCCGCCGTCAAGCAGGCTGGCCGCCGCTTGACATCGCGCCCGCCGCGCGCCTACCCTTCAGCCGTGAGCGGGCGCGCGACCTGACGCGGCGCGCCACATCCATTGACAGCGGGCGATGAGGGAGGCTGGAGTATGACAGCGCTGGTAGGCGTCGTGATGGGCAGCGATTCGGACCTGCCGATCATGCGCGGCGCGGCGGAGATGCTGGAGCGCTTCGATGTTCCTCACGAGATCCGCATCGTCTCCGCCCATCGCACCCCCGACGACATGGCGGAATATGGCCGCACGGCGCACGAGCGCGGCCTGCGTGTCATCATCGCGGGCGCGGGCGGCGCCGCGCACCTCCCCGGCATGCTCGCCTCCCATACCCCCCTGCCTGTGATCGGCGTCCCTGTCCCCACTGAGATGCTGCGCGGACTCGACTCGCTACTCTCCATCGTTCAGATGCCCGCGGGCGTCCCCGTCGCCACCGTGGCCATCGGGAACGCGCGCAACGCAGGGCTGCTCGCCGTACGCATCCTCGCGGCGGCTGACCCGGCCCTGCGCGAGCGTATGCTGGCCTATCAGGCTGAGATCGCCGCCGAGTCGCGCGCCAAGAACCAGCGACTGGCGGAAGGCGGCGCCAGCGGCAGCGCGTAGGCGCGTCCCATCCTTCACCCAAATTCCCCTCTCAGCACACGCTCGTTACGGCCGTGCGCGGCGCCCGTCTCATCCTGTGTAGAGGAAGGCGGCTGCGCGGCTCAGGCAAGCAGGCCGTGTGGGCGCGATTGGCAGGATGCGAGAGGGATCAGGGCGAGCGCATGGGCATGTTCGGCAGGATGCGAGCGCGGCTACGGGCGCTGTGGCGCGCCAGCTTCGCACGTGGGACGCTGCGGACGCGACTGGCGATCGTCTCGGTTGCTGGGCTGCTGGTCCTGCTGATGGTCAGCGTGGCGCTGGCGCTGTGGGCGCCCGGAGCGACCACGCGGCAGACCCCAGCGGCGCTGGTCGCCGTGCCCACCACGACCAGCATGCTGGCGCCCACCACTACGACGGCGCCAAGCCCGACCGCCACTGTCCACAAGAGCGCCTCAAAGCCCAAGACGCCTCCGCCGCCCGCGCCGCCACCTCCGAAGCCCCCACCCGCGCCAACCGGGACGCCCAGCGGTGACTCCATTTTCTCGCAGTTCTGTGGCGCGCCCACACCGACACTGCCCGAACTAACCCCGACCGCCACCAGCGCGCCCACGGCGACGGCGTCAGCGACGGCTACCGCGACGGGAACGGGAACGACCACCGCGCAGCAGCGTCAGCTTGCTCTTGCGAGCTGCCTATCCTGTCCGTACTATGCGGGCAATAATCCCAGCCAGAGCCAGATCGCCGCCGCGCTGGAGAGCGCCGCGCGCCTCTACGGCATCCCCGCCAATCTCATGAAGGCAGTCGCCTGGCAGGAGAGCCGCTGGCATGAAGATGTGTACTCCTGCGACGGCGGCATCGGCCTGATGCAGATTCAGTACTACACCTACCCCTGGCTCAACGGGCAGGCGGTCACCGCGTGCGGTCTAGGCGCCACACACTATGACCCCTACACCCTCCAGGGTAACGCCAACCTGGGCGCCAAGTATCTCAAATACCTCAGCTGCTTCTACAGCTACTGGGGTAATAATGGCGCGACCGCTTCTCTGAGCCACCCCGGCCCATACACCATTGCCTGGTATTATCAGCAGGCGGGCTTGCCCTATCCCGACTCCTACACCCTGAGCGGGGCGCCCAACCCGCAGAGCTTCTGCGCCGCCGTCTTCAACGCCAACGGCTACTATCCCGCGCTGCCATCCTCGCTCCATAGCCCCTGGCCCTGCCCCTACACCGCCACAACCGGGGACGCCACGCTGCTCGACATCACGCTGAGCGCCTATAACGAGGGCGCCGACTACACCGATACCTACGGCATCCAGAACTGGTGGTACGTCAACGGCGTCGAAGGCTGGATCCCCCAATTCGCCTCAGGCGCGCTGCCAGCCGCCTCGTAAGTACGCTCCCTCAGGCTGGCTGGCGCGATTTCGGGTATCGCTCCGCTGGACATCCTTCCAACCAAACGGTAAGCTCAACCGTACACGAGTTCAAAGTATGATACCAATCCGGCAGCGGTGGCGACGCCGGTGGCGCCAGAGGGAGGTTCACGCCTATGCGCGAGCGAAGATCAATCGGCCAGCGGCTATCGGGAGCGCGCTCGCGGCTCGTGCCGGCGGGCTGCGCGGTCGCGCTGCTCGCGGTGACGGTCGCGCTGTTCACGGGAGTGATCATCCCTAACACGAGCGCGCTCTTCGGCTCGTCAACTGGCGCCAGCGCGCAGGCGACGAATACGCCGAGCGGCCCATCCGTTGGACTGACCTATCAGCTGATCCTGCCCACGGCGCCCGCTACGGCGCTCAAGATCGCGCGCACACCGGAGCTGCCGCAGGATGCGCTCTTCGCCACACTGGGCAAGGCGAAGGCGCAGAACACGTGCGAAGTGGCGACCCCTCCCGCCACGACGCCAACCACGGAGGCGACCGCTAGCGACGCGACCGCCACAGTCGAGGCGACCACGACCGAAAATCCGCAGCCCACCGCGACCGCCACTGAGGCGCCAACGCCGACCGCGACGATCGGATTCGGCGCCACTACCGCCACGCCCAGCTCGAACTGCCAGTCCTGCCCCGTCTACATGGGCAATAACCCTGACCAGACGACGATCGCGGCGGCGCTGGAGGCGGCGGCGCTCAAGTATGGTCTTCCCACCAATCTGCTCAAGGCCGTCGCCTGGCAGGAGAGCCGCTGGCATGTTGACGTCCTCTCCTGTGATGGTGGCATCGGCCTGATGCAGATTCAGTACTACACCTACCCCTGGCTCAACAGCGTCGTCGAGCCTGCCTGCGACCTGGCCGCCACCAATGACGATCCCTACACGTTGGAAGGCAACGCCGACCTGGGCGCCAAGTACCTGAAATGGCTCAGCTGCTTCTACAGCTATTGGGGCGATAATGGCGGCGCCTCGCTGACCAGCCCCGGCGCCTACACCATCGCGGCCTACTACCAGCAGGCGGGCCTCCAATACCCAGACTCGCTCAACGCCGACGGCTCTACGAATCCGGACAGCTATTGCGCCGCCGTCTACAATGACCCCAACCATCTCGAATATGCGGCGCTGCCCTCCACGATCAGCGATGTGTGGAGCTGCCCTTACAGCGCGACCACGGGCGACAATACCCTGCTCGACATGGTCTTGAGCGCCTACAACGAGGGCGCGGGCTACACCGACCAGTACGGCATCCAGAACCCCTGGTACGTCAGCGGCGTCGAGGGCTGGATCCCGCAGTTCGCCTCCAGCGCGCTGCCAACGCCCTCCTGATCGGTTCACACTCACACAACACGAGAGCGCCCTCCCATCGCATGACGGGAGGGCGCTCTCGTGTTCGCGCGATTAGGCGCTATTGGGCTGACGTGTCGTCCGGCGCCTCGTGATCCAGGCTCGCGCTCAGGTGGTCGGCTGCGTGGCCGTCGCCGTTGACGATGTTCATGCTCATGTTCGGCGGCAGCCCGTGGCCGACGGCCGTGGGGGACATCGCCGCGACCGGCTGGGGCACGCCTTCCGTCGGCACTGGCGCCTCGAACAGTCTGGCGAACTCCTTCCCCTCCAGGATCTCGCGCTCGATCAGCCGCTCGCTGATGAGCACCAGCCGGTCGCGATGCTCGGCCAGCAGGCGCTCCGCTGTCTGCATCGCGCGCGCCACGATCTCGCGTACCTCTGTGTCAATCTCGCGCGCCGTCTCTTCGCTGTACTCCGGCTGCTCGCCAGGCATCGCGTTATCGCGCCGGCTCAGGCGCACGGGGCCAAGCCGCTCACTCATGCCGTAGTCGGTCACCATCTTGCGCGCGATCGAGGTCACGCGCTCGATGTCGTTCGAGGCGCCCGTCGTCACCTCACCGAAGATCAGCTTCTCCGCTGCGTGCCCACCGAGCGCGAACGCCAGGAAGTCGCGGAACTGCGATTTCGACCACAGCGACCGCTCCTCCTCTGAGACGAGCCGCGTATAGCCGCCCACCTGCCCGCGCGAGACGATCGAGACCTTGTGAACCTTGTCGACATGTGGCAGCAGGTGCGCCACCAGCGCGTGGCCGACCTCGTGGTAGGCGGTGATGGCCTTCTCGCGTTCGCTGATGACCCGGCTCTTGCGCGCCGGGCCAGCCAGCACGCGATCCATGGCCTCTTCCAGCGCGCGCATGGCGATCGCCTTCTCATCCGCACGCGCCGTCAGAATCGCCGCCTCGTTCAGCAGGTTCTGCAGGTCCGCGCCGGAGAAGCCCGCCGTCTGGCGCGCGATCAGGTCGAGGTCAACGCCTTCGGCCATCGGCTTGTTGCGAGCGTGCACCCGCAGGATCGCCGCGCGCCCGCGCGCGTCGGGCCGATCCAGCGTAATCTGCCGGTCGAAGCGACCTGGGCGCAGCAGCGCGGCGTCCAGCACGTCGGCGCGGTTGGTAGCGGCCATCACGATCACGTTCGTGTTGGGGTCGAAGCCGTCCATCTCGACCAGCATCTGGTTGAGTGTTTGCTCGCGCTCGTCGTGCGAGCCGCCGTAGCCCGAGCCGCGCTGGCGCCCCACGGCGTCAATCTCATCCACGAAGATGATCGCCGGGGCCGCCTTCTTGGCCTGCTCGAAGAGGTCGCGCACGCGGCTGGCGCCGACGCCGACGAACATCTCGACGAACTCGGAGCCGCTAATACTGAAGAACGGCACGCCCGCCTCGCCCGCCACCGCGCGCGAGACCAGTGTCTTGCCGGTCCCCGGAGGGCCAGCCAGCAGCACGCCCTTGGGCACGCGCGCGCCTAGCTCGGCGAACTTGCGCGGGTACTTCAGGAACTCCACGATCTCCTGCAGCTCCTGCTTCGCCTCGTCCACGCCCTCGACGTCACTGAACGTGACTGATGGCTTGTCCTCGGTAAAGAGTCGCGCCTTGCTCTTGCCAAACGACAGCGCCGGATTGGCGCCACCCTGGCTGCGCCGGTTGAAGAACACTAGCCCGCCGATCATCAGCGCGATCAGACCCAGCGAGAGCAGCGGGCCGCTCGCCGTGGCCCACATGCCCTGCTGGGCGTAGCTCACTCGCAGCACAGAGGGGTTGTCATAGGGGATGCCGCTGCTCTTGAGCGTCTCGTTCAGCGAGAAGTCCTGGCCAATGCCCGTCTGCACGATCTGCCCGCCGCCGCGGTCGAGCGTGAGCGTTGAGCCGTCTATCGTGATGGTGTCCACATGGTGCTTCGCGATGTCCGCGCGAATGTCGGCGAGCGTTGTCGAGAGATCGGTCTGTCGCGGCTGCACGCGCTGCGCGAGCGCGACGCCGCTCAGGATGAACACGACCGCCAGGGTCGCGAGCAGCACGATCCATCCGCGTGTCCATCTAAAGTTTGCCATGTGTGTGGCCTCCATCACTCAATGCTTGCGCCGCCGCGTGAGCGCTCTACTAACTCATACGGCGGGGGATTCGGGACAGCCGCGTGCGGCGCGGGAAGCGCCACCCAGGATGCGCGCGCCACGATGTGAGGAGCCACAGCGGCCCACCAATCTCGCCTGAATCTCCCCCAAGGCGAGGCTGGGATACCGTCACTCCGCCTCATCGCGGCGCGCGCAATCCGTGTTCTGATATACACTACGATGCTTCTTGTGTGAACAGTTTGTTCGTAGGACTCCACGCGTGACGGGCGGTGATGCTGCGTCACGCCTTCCGCTCACGCCGCACGTATGGGACAGCCGTCATCAGCCCAGTCGCTACCAGCAGCCAGACCCAGCCCAGCCAGATCGCTGGCATGACTCCGAACTGCTGGATCACGAACCCTGTCAGCGCCAGGCCCAGTGGACGCAGGACGCCCGGCACGAGGCGGCATACACTGATGACCCGGCCCTGCATGTCTTCGGGAATCAGCCGCAGGCGGTGGCTGAAATAGGCGACATCCTCGAGCGGCTCGACGATGCCTGCGCCAAACGTGATGGCGCCCAGCGCGGCGGGAAATGGCGTCAATGCATAGAACGGCCAGCTGAGCGCGTAGTACCAGCGACTCACGAGGATGGACTGCCCCACCGTCAATTGGCGGCCAAGCCGCGGCGTCAGCCACGAGCCCAGGATGGCTCCGACCCCAAAAGCGGCGAAGATCAGCCCGATCATCCAAGCGGACGCGCCCGCCCGCTGCGCCAGGATGATGGTGATGAGCGTGGCGCCCGGGTGGACGAACGCGCCCGCGCCCATCATCAGCGTCATGGTGAGGATGAAGGGCTGCCGCCAGACCCAGCGCGCCCCGGAGCCGATATCCGCCCACATGTTCCGGGGCGTGGGCGCTCGCTCGCCTTGAAACGGCGTGCGAATCAGCGCCAGCGTCGCCAGCGAGATGATGTAGGATACGACATCCGCGAGAAACGGGACCATCGCGCCCAGCGTGTAGAGCGCGCCAGAGAGCGACGGCCCGACGAGCCCGGTTGTCCCCTCGACAAACTCGTCCTGAGCCACGGCCGCGGTGAGTTGCGCGCGCGTGACTACTCTGGCGACTGCCGTGGTTTTCGCCAGATTGAACAGGACCCTAAAGGCGCCCTCAAGGAGGGCGACGGCGCACAGCTGCCAGATGGTCAGGCGCCCCAGGACGTACGCGACGGGGATGCTGGCGAAGCTCAGCGCCCGTACGGAGTCGCAGACGAGCATGATGCGCCTGCGGTCCCAGCGATCCACCAGCGCGCCAGCGGGTAGCGTCATGAACAGGGCCGGCAGCGCGCGCAGCGCCTCGACGAAGCCAGCCTGCGCGGCGGAATGTGTGACGGCCAGGACGAGCAGCGGAAACGCCAGCTCAGAGACGGCGCCGCCGATATCGGAGAGCGCCTGTCCGCTCCACAGGAGCAGGTAGTCACGGTTGCGCCAGAGCGACGACATCCGCTCGGCGGCGTCAGGTTGAGAGATAGACATGGCGCGATCATTTCCCTTATATGCGGCTCAGGTTGATCAGCAGGAGGGCGCGCCGATGATTGGCGCGCGGGCGTCGTATTGCCGCGCGAGTACGGCGCGGCGCGGACGCTGGGGGCCTGGTCGCATATAGAGGGAAAGGCTGAGGGGGATGTGAGGAAGCCACCAGATGCGTGCCAGAACGTCGCCCCGCGGGCGGGAGCGCGCCGGCGGGAATCGGGAGCATCAGGGGTGGCGCCACATATCGCTGTGCAGGCGTTATGCGCCAGGCCTACACAGCAATGTAACTCGTTTTGCGGTTCCTGTTCCGGTGAATCATCCAGGATGGCAGCCTGCTCATGGCCCCATGCTAGCATGGTGGGCGAGGACATGTCAATGCGCTGGCGCGACCTCCCGAATGGGAAATCCCGCCAGCGCACGACATCGGGGCGCCCACGCCGCTATACCTTGGAGACCTGCGCCAGGCTATCGTCGTCGAAGTAGCGCAGCGTGCCGATCTTGAGCGGCAGCGCCAGATCGGGCTCCAGGTCCTCGACGAACTCGGTGTCGTGGCTGACGATCACCAGCGTCCCCTTGAAGCCGCGTAGCGCCTCGCAGACCTGCTCGCGCGACTGCGGGTCGAGGTTGTTAGTTGGCTCGTCCAGCAACAACGTGTTGTAGCCGCCGACCATCAGCCGCGCCAGCGCCAGGCGCGTCTTCTCCCCTCCGGAGAGCGACTTCACCGGCTGGAACGCCTGCTCGCCGCTGAAAAGGAAGCGGCCCAGCATCGAGCGCAGCTTGCCGTCGCCGAGCAGATCGCCGCCGCGCATCGGCGCCGCCGCCGCCGCCAGCCGCATCTCCTCCAGCAGCGTCGCGTCGCCGTGCAGCGACTCGTGCTCCTGCGCGTAGTAGCCAATATCCACCATTTGCCCAGTCTCGACATGCCCGCGCGTCGGCGGCAAGATACCCGCCAACACCTTGAGCAGCGTCGTCTTGCCGGCGCCGTTGCGCCCGATGACCACCAGCCGCTTGCCGCGCTCCAGCTCGAACGTCAGATCATGGAAGACCGGAGGGCCGCCATAGCTCTTGGCCAGGTTCTGCACATGGAAGACGATGCGCCCGCTCTGACGCGCGATGGGAAGCTGGAAGGTCAGCGTGCGCTGGCGCCGGGGCAGCGCCGCCTCGTCGGGCAGATCGTCGCGCAGCCGCTCGATGCGGTGGTCCAGCACCTTCGCCTTGCGCGCCATCTTCGCGGTCTTGCCGCGCGCCCAGTCGGCCTGCGCCTGTAGCTGTGCGATCTTCCCCTGCTTACGCTCCATCTCGGCCACCGCGCGCTCCTCCGCCTGCTCGCGCTGGCGCAGGTAGGCGCTGTAATTGCCCGAATAGGCGGTAAGCGTTTGCAGCCCGGCGTCCAGGTGCAGCACGCGCGTGATCGCCTTGTCGAGCAGGACGAGATCGTGGGAGATGATCAGCGCCGCGCCCTCGTAGCGGGCGAGGTAATCCATCAGCCAGAGTGTCGCTGGGCCGTCCAGGTGGTTGGTCGGCTCGTCCAGCAGCAGCAGATCGTTGGTGGCGAAGAGTGTCCGCGCCAGCGCCAGGCGCGTCTTCTGGCCGCCGGAGAGCCCAGTCACGGGCCGCTCCAGTTCGACATCGCCCATCCCCAGCCCTTGCAGCAACTCGCCCATCTCGTACTCGGCGGCATAGCCTCCCGCCCGCTGGAACTCTTCTTCCAGCTCGCCATAGCGCCAGAGCAGCGTATCCAGCGCGCTGGCCCTCGCTTTCTGCCCCTTGCGCGCTGGCGCGGCTGGAGCGGCGACCGCCGCAGCGGCGGTTTCCGTCGCCGTCGCCTCGGCAAGCTGCGCCTCCAGCGACCGCAACCGCGCGCTCAGCCGGGCCAGGTCGCGGCCCGCCAGCATCACATCGCGCACGGTGACAGGCGCGCCGCCATTCTCCGCCCCAGCTTCCAGCAGGTCGTCGGAAAGCCGCTCCTGCCCCAGGTAGCCCATGCGCTTGGGCCGGGAGATCAGCCCCGCGTCGGGGTCTGTCGCCCCGCGCAGCGCATGCAGCAAGGTCGTCTTGCCCGCGCCATTGACGCCGACAAGACCTACCTTGTCACCCTTGTTGATTAGAAACGAGGCGTCACGCAGCAGCGTGCGCCCTCCACGGCTCAGCGTGAGCCGCTTCACATCCAGCATGATCGTGTGATCCTCTCCGACACAGCCCCGGAAAATGACCTGTAGGGCGTGATGATGAGCACGGGGCGAACAATGATGCGCCTATGCGACGTAAGGGAGAGGAGTCTGCTGGGACCGGCGCAACGCGCGAGCCGAGGCTGCCGGCATGCGACAGCGGCTGGCGGGGGGTCGGTGTGGTAGGTCGCGCTGAGGGGGAAAGCGGACCGTCGCTTTCACCGCACGCTTGCTACTGGGCAGACTCCACCCCTGTTTAGGGGCGAGGCGCGCTCAGAAGTAGCGTGCAGTACGACATCAGCGACGTGATCCTCTCGAAACGAACGAGGTGTAAGGAGTGGCGCAAGCCAGACTGGCTCGCCGCGAACATGATAGCGTGTTCCCGCGCCCGCCGTCAAGCGCTAACACTGGATGAGTTGCGCCTCCCGCTGTGTGGCTCTCGCGACCCAGCTGAGGTCGTTCATCGCTGACGCCCCATGTGAAAGCGCGTAAGCGCATTAAGTCAAATAAATCATTGACTTTTAAGTTTATATCAGGTATATGTCTCAACACACCGCCGGATGCGGCGAAGCGGCCTGATGCGGGGCGAGTGATGTGGGCCGTCTCGCCGCCGGGAGCGACAGGCGATACCGGGTGAGAGGCGCGGCTGGCGCACTGGCGCGGGCCGGCGAGAGAAAGTGAAGGCGCATGCCATGATGACATCTGACGCGGGATGCTCGCTGAGAACGAACCTGCGGCGGCTTTGGGCCGATCACGCGATCTGGACACGCCAGTACATCGTAGCGTTCGCGGGCGATACGCCGGACGCCGGCCCGGCCGCCAACCGCCTGCTCAAGAACCAGGAGCACATCGGCGCCGCCATCGTGCCGTTCTACGGTGAGCCGGCGGGCGCGAAGCTCACCGATTTGCTCAAGCAGCACATCATGATCGCGGTGGACCTGCTCAAGGCGGCGAAAGCGGGCGATGACGTGGCGTTCCAGCGTGAAGACCAGCGGTGGTCGCGCAACGCCGAAGACCTCGCCACGCTGCTGAGCGGCGCGAACCCCAACTGGCCGAAGAACGACGTGCTCGATCTGCTCAACGTCCACCTCAAGCTGACCAAGGACGAGGCGGTGGCGCGACTGACAGGCAAGTGGGACGA
>DASTKI010000139.1:0-5424 GCA_035716045.1 Ktedonobacterales bacterium | reverse complement strand
GTGCGCGCGTCGGTCAGCAGCTTGTCCCACAGGTCCTGCTGCGTCACGCCGGACTCGCGCTCGTCCGCCTCATGGCGCTCAAGGAAGATATCGCGGCGCACGATCTCGCAGGCGGCGAGATAGCCATCCTCGATACCCTGGCTCATGTCGTATTCGTAGACTGGCTCGCCGAAATGGCGGTAGTTGTCGGCGGTGATGCGCGCGTCCTCGCGCGCCTCGCGCGTCGTCGCCGCGCCCTCGCTGATCTGGAGCTGGCGCGGCGTCGCGGTCAGGCCGATCTGCACCGCGTCTGGGTTGCGCTTTAGCACCTCCGACCACTTGCCCCACGCCGAGCGGTGGCACTCATCGATGATGATGTGGCTGAAGTAGTTCTCGGGATAGTGGGCGATCAGGAAGTTCGCGTCATCGTCATCGGTCGCCACGTCCAGCGTCTGGTACGTCGCGATCAGCACGCGCGCGTTGGTCTGCGCGTCGCCCTTCGTCACCGTCGCGGCGTCGGCCCCAAACGCGCCCTGGAACGCGGCGGCCGCCTGCTTGCGCAGCTCGTCGCGGTCGCAGATGAAGAGCGCCTTGCGCAGTTGCTTCGCGTCCGCGATGCGCTGGAGCAGCCCCACGGCGATGAACGTCTTGCCCGCGCCGGTCGCCAGCGAGAGCAGTGCGCGCTTCTCCCCGCGCGCCAGCTTCTCCAGCACGGCGCGGATGGCGGCGTCCTGATAGTAGCGGCGGTTGCCCTCGCCGCGATGATACGGCGTCAGCAGCGGCTTCGCGGCCTCATCCGTCAGCCGGAAGCCCATGCCCGCCTCGTAGCGCGCCCGCAAGTCAGCGGGAGTGGGGAACGCGCTGAGCGGGCGCGGCTCGCTGGTCTTCCCGGTGAAGCGGTCATACTCGACGAACAGATGGCCATTGCTGGCGAAGACGAAGGGGACGTTCAGGCGACGGCATTCGGCGTAGGCCTTGCCCTGCTCCAGCCCGTGCCCCGGCGGCAGGTCCTCCGCCTTGGCCTCGATCAGCGCCACAGCCACCGGCTGCGATTGTTGGTTGACGCGCACCCGCAGCGTATAGTCCACCCGCCCGCGCGCCCGCTGCCGCGCCTTTCCACCGGCGATCTCGATCGCGCCCGCGCTCTCCTCCCGGCGGATGTAGTCCTCCGTCCAGCCGCGCGCATGGATCGCCGGATCAATCAGCTTCGCGCGGGTGTCCGTCTCGCTCAATCCCATTGTCCGGCCACCCCATCCTATCCGCCACTGGGGCGCGAGGTCGCGCTACACACACTGCATCAGTGTGACTCCCAGTATAGCATAGGAACAGAGTGGCGTCCCAGCTCGCGAAGGCGGGCTTCGTGGCCGCCAGGCGAGCGGAGCGAAGGGCCCCAGCGGGTTCGGGGTTCCCGCTGGGGCCCTTAGCCGCGGGTCTACCCGCCCCGGTTTACCCACCCAGGTTTGAATCCGCCGCGCGCATCAGCGCCCAGATCTTTTCCGGGCGCAGCGGCATATCAATGGCGGTGATTCCCAGCGGGGCCAGCGCGTCCAGCGCGGCGTTGACGATGGTCGGTGGCGCGGCGATGCAACCGGCCTCACCCACGCCCTTCGCGCCCAGCGGGTTGCCCGGCGCGGGCGTCTCGACGGCGTCAAGCTCATAGCGCGGAAGCTGGCTGGCTTTGGGCAGCGCGTAGTCCAGCAGGGAGCCGCTGACGATCTGCCCTTCCTGATCGTAGACGATCTCCTCGTAGAGCGCCTGGCTGATGCCCTGCGCCAGCGAGCCATGCGCCTGCGCCGCCGCCAGATAGTGATTGACGATGCGCCCACCGTCGTCCACCGCGACATAGCGCAGGATACGCGTCTCGCCGGTTTCGCCATCAATCTCGATGACGGCGACGTGCGCACCCGACGTGAAGGTCGCGCCAGGCGGCGTAAACGACCGCCACGCCGCCAGCCCCTCGATGGGCGCGCCATTGGCGGGATTGGGCGCCTCGCGCTCGATGAGCTCTGGGCGCTCTTCAACGGCGCGGGCCAGCTCTCCCAGCGCGACGCTGCGCGAGGGGACACCGCGCACCGCAATGCGCCCATCCGCGACTTCCAGATCGTCCGGAGCGGCTTCCAGCCGGTCGGCGGCCAGATTCACCGCCTTCTCGCGCACCGCTTCCGCTGCGAGCAGCACCGCTGAGCCAGTGGTCTGGGCCACCCGGCTGCCAAAGGTGCCGACGCTATACCCGGGAAGGGCCGAGTCATTCATCTGAACCACGACCGACGAAGCTGGCGCCCTGAACACCTGGGCGGCAATCTGCGCGAACGCCGTGAAGTGGCCCTGGCCATTGGTCGCGACGCCGGACTGGACGAGCAACGTGCCGTCGGGCAGAATGCGCGCCGTGGCGGCTTCCTGGGGCGCGCCCTCGGCGGCCATCGGGCCGCCCGTCACCTCGATGAACGTGGAGACGCCGATCCCCAGCAAGTTCCGCTCGTGGCGCTCCCGCCGCTCCCGCTGCCGCTCGCGCCATACCGCATAGTCCGCCAGCGCCAGCGCCTTGTCGAGCGCCGCCTGGTAGTTACCGCTATCGTAGACGAGGCCAGTGGGCGTGCTGTACGGAAAGACATCCGGCGCGAGCAGGTTGCGGCGGCGCACTTCAACAGGATCAAGGCGCAGCGCGCGGGCAACCGCGTCCATGACGCGCTCCACGATGTAGGTCGCCTCCGGACGCCCCGCGCCGCGATAGGGGCCAGTGGGCGGCTTGTTGGTCAGCGCGCCAATGATCTCTGCCCCGACGGCTTCGATGCGATACGGCCCGCAGAGCATCCGCGCGGTAAAGAATGGCAGCATCGGGGAGATGCCAAAGAGAAACGCGCCAAGGTCCGCGATGGTCCGCAGGCGCAGGCCCAGCACGCGCCCATCCGCTGTGTAAGCCGCCTCGACCTCGTTGATCTGACCACGCCCATGGACCTGGGCGCGCACGTTCTCGCTGCGGTCCTCGATCCACTTGATGGGCCTGCCGTAGCGCATGGCGAGGGAGGCCGCGACGATCTCCTCGCCAAGAAAGGTAGTCTTGGTCCCGAAGCCGCCGCCCACATCAGCGTTGATCACATGGATCGAGGCGGGTGGGATGCCCAGCGATTTGGCGAGAGTCTCGCGCGCGCCGAAGATGCTTTGTGAGGACACCCAGGCGGTCAGCTCTCCCGTCTCCGGGTTGAAGTCGAACATGCACGCGCGCGGCTCAAGCGGGCTGGCGGCGAGACGCTGATTCACCAGGCGCAGCTTCACCACGCCGCTGGCTTGCGCGAAGGCCGCTGCGATATCCCCGCCGCCAACCGGCGCGCGGTAGACTTCATTGGCGCCGAGCTCGGGATAGAGGAGGGGAGCGTCAGGGCGTAGCGCATCCTCCGGGTCGCTGACGGCGGGCAGTGGCTCATAGGCGACCTCAACGAGCAGGCGGGCGTCAGCGGCGGCGTACCGGTTCTCAGCCAGCACGACGGCGACCGGATCGCCCACATAGCGGGCAATGTCGGTGGCCAGCGGACGCCGCTCGGTCTGCTTGGCGCCAGGCAGCGGAGCGCCTGGCAGTGGCGGCAACTGGCCGGCAAGCTCCTGACTCGTGTGGACCGCGACGACGCCGGAAACCGCGGCGGCGCGCTCGGTGGCGATCACGCCGATGCGCGCATGCGCATAGGGGCTGCGGACGACGGCCATCATGAGCGGATCGGGTCGTCCACTGGGCGAGTGAAGGTCATCCACGTACTGGCCACGCCCGGTAATGAGCCGCTCATCTTCGCGGCGACGCTCGAATCCCGCTGGCGCGCGCTGCTCGGTCATATCGGCAAACCTCCACGCTACCTGGAAATGGCGCGCTCACTCATCCTCACTCGTCGCAAACTCAGGCGCTCGAAGCTGACTGAAGCGGCTATGAGCGCCGCGCCGCGAGTTCGTAGGGAGCGGCTAGCCTGGTCACAGTCTACCCCACGAATACGCGATTTACCCGGCGAGCGTCCACAAGGCCGCTCTCATGACAGACGCAGCCAGGCTGGTTTGCGCGCGGCGATGTCCTGGCGGCGTCCTGAATGCATATGCGCAAGGTGTGAATGGCCGCGCCCAGCGTGGGGCGGTGTCACCTATCGGGGCGCTCCTCGCCAGAAGCCTCCAGCAGCGCCGCCATCCGTGGATCAGCCCACAGCGCGGCGAAGGGGATGATCTCGTGCGTCGCCAGCCCGCGCTGGTGGAAAGGGTCGTCGCGCACGTAGCCCCGCGCCTCCTCCAGCGACCCCGCGCGAGCCAGGACCACACCACCACTCGCCGGCACGCGCGGCCCAGACACCAGAAACCGCCCCGCGTCGTAAGCGCGCCGCAGATAGGCCCGGTGCTCCTCCAGCGCGGCGGTGATCTCTTCCGCCGGGCGCGTATACGTCAGCAGGATGAGGTAGAGGGTAGGGGTAGCCATGCGGCGCCTCCCGGGATGGTGGCCTTTGAAGGCCGGGACATGGTACGGGGCGGCGCTGCTGAATGAATCTTGGCCTGCATCGCCCCGCCTATTGGTAGGAAGCGCCGGTTAGCCGCCGGAAATCAAGGCCGCTCTTCGCCTGATCTCTACGTGGAGGGCTGAGCGCGCGATTCTTCCAGATCTGTAACGCCTCTGTTATGTCTATATCCAGCCACGTGACGCCCGCGTTACCCGCCTACGCCTGAATGCGCACAGGCGACGCGCCCGCTGCCCACGGCCAGCAAGCCGCGCGGGCGCCGCGCCAGTGAAATGCGCTGAGCGCATATCAGACAATAGGAGCAGAGGCCATGCCACCACATTGCGATTCAATGGACGGTCCAGTCGTCAAAGCGGCCATCCAGGCGCTCAACACAGGCGATGTCGAGCGCGTTCTGCCGTTCGTGCCAAAGGAAGGCGAGGCCGAGGTCACCCGCGCCTTTCGCAAGGTTTTGCCGCTCTACCAGCGACATGACGCGGCAAACGAAATCGCCGGCCTGTATTTCTTCGAGACCGTTGTGCGGATCCACCGCGCGGGCGAAGGCGCGCCATATACCGGCCTCAAGCCAGCCGGACTCGACGTCGGGCCGGTGATTCCCGCCGCGGAACGCGCGATCGAGAGCGGTTCGCCAGACGAGCTGGCCCAACTGCTCACCGAGACGGTCCGTGCTGAGGTCACCGAGCGGCTCGCGCATGCGATGCGACTCAAGCGTGACGCCACACGGAACGTTGAGGCGGCGCGCGAGTACGTAGAGGCGATGCTTGGCCTGGAGGTCTGGAGCCACAGCCTCTACCTGGCTGCCCATGCGCCCGCCCATGCGGGCGCCCATGGGCATAAAGAGGCCGCCCACGAGCATTGATGACGTCCGCGGATATCGTGCGGGTCAACATCCGCTCGTAGAGGAAGACGTGGAGGAAGGCGCGGAGCCAGCGCCCCTCGAACGCTGACGGCACAGCCAGAATCC
>DASTKI010000138.1:0-11835 GCA_035716045.1 Ktedonobacterales bacterium | reverse complement strand
GTAAAGCTGGTGGTGGCGCGCGGCGGAGCCGAAGTCCCACAGGATCGGCTCGTCGTTCTGCGGCAGCAGCGAGAAGCGCGCGACCTTATCTATCGCCCAGGTGCCGATGTGCGTCGCGGTGATGTAGCGGATGTTGGCCATATCGAAGCAGAGCAGCGCGCCGATGTCCGACTCCGCCAGCAGTTTCTTGATGCGGTCGAGCCGTTGCGTGCGCAGCCGCTCATAATCCACCCGCGCTTCCCAGTCAACGCCCATAGTGCCGTATGTCTTGGGACCCATCGTTGAGACTCCTTTGGCTTGCGGGGGCGCGCGCTAGGCGCGGCCACAGAGCGTCTTGGCCAGGTCGGTCACCTTCTCAGGCGTCGGCACGGTCAGGTCTTCGAGTACGGGCGAGAACGGCACTGGCACGTCCATCGCCCCCATGCGCTTCACCGGCGCGTCGAGGTAGTAGAAGGCCCCATCGGCGATGATCGCCGCCATCTCGGCGGTGACGCCGTAGCGCTCATAGCCCTCGTCAATCACGATCGCGCGGCTGGTCTTCTTCGCCGACGTGATCAGCGCCTCTTTGTCGAGCGGGAAGGTGGTGCGTGGGTCAATCACCTCGGCGCTGATCCCTAGCGTTTGTAACTGGTCCGCCGCCGCCAGCGCCACCTGCACCATGCTGCTGGTCGCAACCAATGTGATATCGGTCCCGGCGCGCTTGATATCGGCGACGCCGAATGGGATGGTGTACTCCTCCTCCGGCACGGGGCCTTTGAGGGTGTACATCATCTTGTCCTCGAAGATCACCACCGGGCTGTCGTCGCGGATGGCGGTCTTGAGCAGCCCCTTGGCGTCGTACGGGGTCGAGGGCAGCGCGACCTTGAGGCCGGGGATGTGGCTGACCCAGGCGTGCAGGCTCTGGCTGTGCTGCGCGGCGCTGCGGCGGGTGGCGCCCAGCGTCGTGCGGATCACCATCGGCGCCTTGAGCTTGCCGCCGGACATGTAGTGGATCTTGGCGGCCTGGTTGGCGATCTGGTCCATGATGATGCCAATGAAGTCGCCAAACATGATGTCCACCACCGGGCGCATGCCTGCCATCGCCGCGCCGACGCCCAGGCCGCTGATGCCAGCCTCGGAGATTGGCGAGTCCATGATGCGCTCTGGGCCGAACTCGTCCACCAGCCCGCTGAGCACCTTGAATGGCGTACCGGCCTCGGCCACGTCCTCGCCGATGATGAACACCGACGGGTCGCGGCGCAGCTCTTCGGCCAGCGCCTCGCGGATCGCCTGGCTCAGCGTGATCTCACGCGCGCCGGAGGCGGCCGGCGCTCCGGTGGAAACGGCGCTAGGCGTAGACATTTTCATCCACCTCCGATGGCTCGGGATACGGCGCTTCCAGCGCGAACTTGACACCCGCCGCGACTTCCGCCTCGACCTGCTGGCGAATCTCGTCGAGCGCCGCCGGGGTCGCGACGCCCTCCGCCTCCAGCCATGTCGCCGCGAGCTTGATCGGGTCGCGGTCGCGCCGCCACATCTCCTCTTCCTCGCGCGAGCGGTAGTAGCCGCGCTGGATGTCGCCGACGTGGTGGCCGTAGTAGCGGTAGGTGTCGCAGAGCAGGAAGGATGGCCCCTCACCCGCGCGCGCGCGCGCCACGGCTTTCGCCGCCGCCTCGTAGGTCGCGCGGATGTCCTGCCCATCCACATGCGCGACGGGGATGCCGAAGGCCGCCGCGCGCGCGCCCAGATCACCGGCGTTGGTCTCGGTGTAGTGGGTGTACTCGCCGTAGAGATTGTTCTCGCAGACGTAGATCACGGGCAGCTTCCACAGCGAGGCCATGTTCATGACTTCGTAGAGCAGCCCCTGCCCCAGCGCGCCATCACCGAAGAAGCAGACGGCGACGCGATCAATGCCCTGCTTCTTGCTGGCCATCGCCGCGCCGGTGGCGATACCGGCGCTGCCGCCGACAATGGCGTTCGCGCCCAGGTTGCCGGTGTCCTGGTCGGCGATGTGCATGCTGCCGCCCTTGCCGCGGCAGTAGCCCGCCTCTTTGCCTAGCAGCTCGGCGAACATGCGGTCAATCGCGGCGCCCTTGGCCAGGCAGTGGCCGTGCCCGCGATGTGTGCTGGTGATGTAGTCGTCGCGGCGCAGCGCGGCGCAGACGCCGACGGCGACCGCCTCCTCGCCGCTGTACAGGTGCGCCAGGCCCGGCATGCGGGCCGTCATGTACAGATCGTTGACCTGCTCCTCGAACTGGCGTATCGAGAGCATCTGCCGGTACATCTTCAGCCACTGCTCAGCTGATGGCCCGCCGCTCTCCCGCTGCCGCGCGGCTGGCGGCGTGTCCGTCTGTGACATCCCCTAACCTCTCTGTTGAATGGGCTGTATGGTCGCGTTGCGCAGGCTCGTGGCAGGCGCGGCTCAGCCCTTCGGTTGAATGGCCGCCGCGCTCGCTGGCGTGCCGTCCAGCGCGGCTTGCGCGTCCGCGCGCACCTGGGCGAGGTGCGCGCGCATCGCCGCCCGCGCCGCCTCGACATCGCGCCGCTCGGCCGCCTCCAGCAGGGCGCGGTGATTGACCTGCCCGCGCTCTGGCCCGCCCGGCGCGGAGAAGATGAGCTTGCGTTGCTCGGCCAGCAAATCAACGATGGAGTCTACCAGTGACAGAATGAGTGGATTGCGCGTCGCCAGCGCGAGCGTCCGGTGGAAGTCATTGTCCGCCGCGATGTACGCCTCGGAATGGTGGAGCGCGCCGTCCATGCGCTCGATCGCCTCGCGCAGCGCGGCGACTTCCGCCGCGTCCGCGCGCTTCGCCGCCAGCGCCGCGATCTCCGGCTCGATGATCTCGCGCAGCTCCACGAGGTAGTCGGGGCTGCGCAGGCGCCCAACGCGCATCATCAGGCTGATAGAGGAGCGCATCGCGTGCGAGGTGTTGTCGGTGACGACTGTGCCTCGGCCCGGCGCCATCTCGACCAGCCCCATCTGCGCCAGCGTCTTCAGCGCCTCGCGCACGGCAGTGCGGCTGGCGCCAAACGACAGAGCCAGCTCGCGCTCTGGCGGCAGGCGGTCGCCCGCGCGCAGCTCACCGCGCACGATCCGCTCGCGGATCTGCTCGACAATCTGCTCGAAGAGCTTGCCGCGCCCGACTGGCTGATACATCGGCGCCCGTTTCTCATGCTGGCCATCGCTGGTTGATTGGTCATACCGGTATGATGGTCATACCAATTGAGACTAGTATTCCTGATCACGGGCGTCCTGTCAAGCCCTCTTGGGCAAGGCTACTTCTCGCCAGGGTTCGGGCCGATGAGGGGCGTGCGCCGCTGGGAGGAAACCGCGAGCGCCGGTCAGGCTTCCACATCCGACCGGCGCTCGCGGTTTCATGATCTGGCTGACTGAGCCCTCTGTCTATTGATTCACAGGCGCGCTGAGCAAGACGCCCACGATGGTCAGCAGGACCCAGCCCACCATGCCGGCGATTTCGAGATAGCCGAGGACGAGCCCCGCTATCGCCAAACCTCGCCCTTGAATCGCGGCGCCGGACTGATTGATCTGGTTCAGCGCCATATGGCCGCAGATGACCGCGGCGATACCCGCAATGCCCGTGCATAAGCCAACGACGCCGAAGATCAGGCTGGCTATGGCGAGGCCGCTGTTGCCTGGCGCAACACCTACTGGGGCGTACCCCGCATACCCTGACATGGGCGCCCCGTATGATGGCGGCGGTGGCGCATAGGATGGCGGCCCGTACGACGGTGGGGGTGGCGCGTAGGATGGTGGTGGCGCATACGACGGTGGAGGTGGCGCATACGACGGTGGAGGTGGCGCGTAGGATGGCGGGGGCGGCTCGTAAGGTGGCGGCGGGGGCGGCGCTTGGTAGGGATTTGGCTCATTCGAGCCTGGATACTCAGGCGGATAGGAGCTTGACACGCTGCGCCTCCTGTCACTTGCCAGAACGAGGCTGCATGACCACATGTCATCGCCCGTAAACGCGCCCGCGCGACTACACAAGCGCTGGCTGGCGCTCACCATTATGGCATGAGTATGCAAGCGGCTGATAGCGCGCTGCGCCTCAATCGCATATGGTGTAGCGGGCGCGCATCGCCAACGAGCGATTGCGCACGCCTACCGCTCGGCGCTCCATCGGTCCACGCTACCACCAGTTCCGCTCTTCTAGCGCCGCCAGTACGCGCGCCGGAGTGAACGGAATCGCGCGCGGGCGGGCGCCGCAGGCGGCGTAGATGGCGTTGGCGACGGCGGGCGCGGTCGTGACCGTCGCGGGCTCCCCCGCGCCGAGCGGCGGCTGGTCGGGCCGGTCGAGCAGCTCCACTTCGATCACCGGGATTTCGGAGAAGGTCAGGATAGAGTAGGTCTGCCAGTCCAGGCTGGTGATCCCCGCTGGGGTAAACCGCAACTCCTCTTTGAGCGCGCGGCTCAGCGACTGGATGACGTTGCCCTCGATCTGGTTGTGCACGCCATCGGGATTGATGATCTGCCCGCAGTCATGCGCCACGACGATCCGCCGCACGCGCACGGCGCCGCTCGCCGTATCCACCGCGACCTCCGCGACGGTGGCGGCGTAGGCCTCGGTATTCTCGTAGCGGGCGAAGGCCAGCCCGCGCCCCTCGCCCGATGGCATCGGTTCGCCCCAGCCCGCGCGCCGCGCCGCCGCCTCAAGCACAGCCCGCGCGCGCGGGTCATCCAGGTAGCGCAGGCGGAAGGCCAGCGGATCCGCGCCCGCCGCTGACGCCAGCTCATCCATGAATGACTCGTTGGCGAAGACGTTGGCGAACGCGCCCAGGCTGCGCATCGAGGAGACGCGCAGCGGCGCGCTCGCCAGCCAGTGAAGCGTCACCCGCTGGTCGGGCAGCGTGTAGTCGGTGGGCGCGTTGCGGTCGCCGCCGAGGAAGAAGCCGCGCGGTGGCGGCCCCGGCGCGCCGATCAGGCGTCCGGCGACGAAGCCGCCCGCCTGGCGCGGGCGGTTGGCGTGCGAGGGTGACCACCCGTCGAACTGCCAGCCGCTGATGGCGCCGTTCGCCTCCAGCCCGCCGGATAGCGCCATGACCATCGCGGGTGTCTTGGGCTCCCAGGCGAACTCGTCCGCGCGCGACCACTGCACGCGCACGGGCTGGCGTAGCTCGCGCGCGATCAGCGCCGCGTCCGCCGCCACGTCGTCCGCGCCGTTCTGCCCGTAGCCGCCCGCGCCCTCCATGTGGATTACGCGCACGCGCTCTAGCGGCATGCCGAGCAGATCGGCCAGCGCCCCGCGCAGCGGGTAGACGCCTTGCGTGGCGCTCCAGACGGTCATCGTCTCGCCGTCGAATGTCGCTACCGCGCAGGAGGGGCCGGTGGAGGCGTGCGCCTGGAACGGCGTGGTGTAGGTCGCGCTCAGCCTCGTCGCCGCGCGCTGGAGCGCCGCATCGGCGTCGCCACTCTCTGTCACGACGCGGTCGGTGGCGGGCGCCTGCCGTAGTGTCTCGCTCAGTGTCTCCATCGCGGGCAGGGCGGGCGCTTCGCTCCAGGTCGCGCGCAGGTCGCGCGCCGCGCGGATCGCCACCTCCTCGCGCTGCGCTGCCACGGCGACGAAATCACCGAGCCGCACGACGCGCGCGTCGCGAATGGCGCTCTCATCCAGGCTCACCAGCATCGCGCCGGGAGCGGGCGGGCGCACGAGTCGCGCGTGCAGCATGCCGGGCAGCCGCAGATCGTGGACGAAGGCGGGCTGGCCGGTGAACTTCGCGGGCAAGTCAAGCCGGGGCGCGGAGGTCCCGACAAGTCGGTACTCTTCTGGGCGCTTGAGCGGCGCGACGTCCGATATCTCGCGCTCGAAGCGCCCGCCCGCGATCAGTCCGGCATAGCTGACGCGCCGCCCGGGCTTGCCCGGCAGCATGACCATGCCATCCTGGACGATGAGCGCATCCGGTTCGGTCCCCAGCTCGGAGGCCGCCATCTCCAGCAGCGCGGCGCGCGCCGTGGCCGCCGCGCGCCGCAGGGTCACGCCGCTGGTCTCGATGGTCTTGCTGCCGGCGGTATAGCCTTCGTCGGGCGTGCGTCCCGTCTCGCCCATCACCATGCGGATGCGCGCCAGCGACACATCTAGCTCTTCGGCGACGATCTGCGCCAGCGCCGTGCGCACGCCCGTCCCCAACTCTACCTTGCCGCTGTAGATGATCACCGTCCCGTTCGGCTCGATGGCCAGCCAGTCGTCGAGTTGCCGCGATGGCTCGCCCCAGGTGGGACGCGGCCCGCCCGCGGTTTCCGAGAGATTGGGAGGTCTGTTGGCCATCAGTTCTCGTCTCCCCACATCAGCGTTTCCGCCCGGCGAACCGCCCGCAGGATGCGCGCGTGCGAGCCGCAGCGGCAGAGATTGCCATCCAGCGCGGCGCGGATCTGCTCGTCGGTCGGGTGTGGCGTGCGCCAGAGTAGCGCGGCGACGGCCATGATCATGCCATTGCTGCAATAACCGCACTGCGCCGCCTGCTCATCGAGGAACGCCTGCTGGACTGGATGAAGCTCGCCGTCCTCTATCAGCCCTTCGAGCGTCGTGATCTGCGCGCTCTCCACCTCGGCCACCGGCAGCATGCAGGTGGTTACCGCTTCGGCGCCGCGCAGGACAGTGCACGCGCCGCACTGCTCCAGGCCGCAGCCGTACAGCGGCGCGCTCAGCCCCAGCTCATTGCGCAGCACGTAGAGCAGCGGCGTCTCAGGCGTCGCCGCCACCTCGTGCCGTCTGCCATTTACCGTGATCGTGATCGCCACAGCCGCGCGCCTCCCTATATCCGCAAGATTGGTCGCTCTAAGATTGGGCGCTTGTGGAAGCCAGCCACAGAGCATGCGCGGTGGCTTTTCTCACTCACCATCTGGCCGCACTCATGGGCCACCCACGCCGATGCGCTCACTCTAACCTACCAGACAATCGTTTGTCCATAGCGCGTGAGCGGCGTGAGAGACGCCGCGAACAGCGTGGTATCCCAGGCGGCGCGGCTCGCTTGCTCATTTCGCCCGGTTCGGCGCTTCCTTATCGCCGGGCCGCCTCAAAGGCGTAGCGTAGGAAGAGGTGGCTGCCGCCGCGCCTGATGTCCACCAGCGTTCCCCAGATGGGCTGGTCCGGCGCGAAGAGCATGCCATCCACAAAGCCGGGTCGTGGGATCGCGGGGACGCGCCCGGCCACCTGGGGCGCGAGCGTCAGGAATAGCTCATCCAGCAGGTGCTCGGCGAAGAAATCGCTCATCAATAGCGGGCCGCCCTCGGTCAGGATGATATCGCAGGCCCGCTCGCGGCTGATCGCCTCCAGAACCGCCGCCGCGCTCACGCGATCCGCGTCCTCCACGACGCTGAGCCGCGTTGGGGGCGGCAGCGCCTGGCCATCCAGGCGATTCGCCCCGGCGCGAGTCGTCACGAGTAGGGTTGGCGTCTCACCTGACTGGAACACCGGCCAGGATAGATCTACCTCTCCACGGGCGGAGACGATCACGGTCAGCGGGGGCTCAGTCAGGCCGAGATCAGCGCGCAGCCGCTGGTAGGCCTGCGCGAGCGACGGGTAAATATAGTTGGCGGTCCAGCGGTGGTTGGGGACCGAGCGCAAGGTGCCCGCGCCGACGACGACCGCGCCCGCGATGGCGCGCAGCAGCCCCATCACCATGCGGTCATGCTCGTTGAACCCGCTGATCTCGCCTCCGCCGCTCCTGACGCCGGGAATGTTCAGCGCCACCACCCCATCCAGCGAGCTGACGAAATTGCCGATGACGTAGGGACGGCCAGCGTGCGGCGCGAAATCCAGCCGTCCGTAGAGCGCGGTAAGCTCGGCGGGCAGCGGCGCCGCGGGACCGCGCTCGCTGGCGTAGAGCGTCGCCAGCGGCTCCAGCGCGCTCACGGGCGGGCCCCACTGACATTGAAGAATTCCGCCCGCAGCGCCGGATCGGTCTCGTACTGGCCGCGCCAGAAGGTTGTGCGCGTCACCGGCGCGCTCTCGCGCACGCCGCGCATCTCGGTACAGAGGTGCTGCGCCTCCAGATAGACCGCGACGCCGTGCGGCTGGAGCATCGTCACCAGCGCGTCCGCGATCTGCTGCCCCACCCGCTCCTGCACGGTGAAGCGCTTAGCGAAGAGGCGGACCATGCGCGTCAGCTTGGAGATGCCGATGATGTGCTCGTGCGCGATGTAGCCGACATATGCCCGGCCAAAGAATGGCAGCGCATGGTGCTCGCACAGGCTGAAGAACTGGATCGGCCCCTCGACTACCTGGCTCAGGCGGCAGTCTGGCCCGCCGCGGCACTCCGTGCCGAAGACGGTCAGCAGCTTGGGGTCACCCTCGTAGCCGTCAGTGATGTCGTAGAGCGCGCGAATGAAGCGCTGCGGGGTCGTCTCGGTGGCCGGCGAGTTCATATCCATGCCGAAGGCCGCGAAGATCTCGGCCATGTAGCCTTCAAACCGCCGCAGCCGCTCCTCGGAGATGCGGCGCGGCCGCAAATGCATGGCGGTCCGGTAATCCAGGTCGTCTATGTCTTCGGCGAAGGACATCCTCGTACTCGTTTCGAAATCGCTCACAGGCGCGTGGCCCGTGATCTCAGACGGTTTTCTCGATGGCGAAGCGGCAGCGTGGCGCGCCGTCACGCGCGCAATGCTCCTGGACTGGTTGCCCTACCAGCTCGCTCAGCAGCGCCTCGGCCAGCCAGCACATTTGTGGATGATCGGGCACCAGAGCCGCCAGCGGGCATGCTTGCCCCTGAATCCAGAACTCGCGCTCCGTTTCCTCGACGTCCGTCAGGCCCCCCAGCTCATTGAGGGTCTCCGACGCCGCGCCGACGCGCGCGCGCAGGTCGCCCTCCGGGGAGGCGAGCGTCCGCGCCAGGTGGCGCCCCGTCGCGCGCAGGAGGCTCTCGACCTGCTCCGGTCGCTCCCGCTCCTCCAGGACATCGAGCAGCTGGCGCAGCACCGGCTCATACGCCTTGGGGAAGAGCCGCTCCGCTTCAGCCGTGAGCGCATAGAGGAAGGCTGGCTTGCCAAGCCCGCGCCGCACGACCCCACGCTGCTCGACCAGCCCGTCGCGCTCCAGCGTCGCCAGATGCGCGCGCACGCCGTTATCGGTCAGCCGCAACAACTGCGCCAGTTCTTCCACCGTGCGGCTGGCTGGCCGCAGCAGCAGGATGATCTGTCCGCGTGTGGTCGCGAAAAAGCGTTCGTTCAAGGATGGGGCCGTCATGCGTTCCTGCCTGTCTTCGGTCATACACCATAAGGCAACATACCAGAGCCATTCTCGCAGTGTCAAGTAAGTCAATAAACACATTGACTTAATCGCGCCGATCGTGGTACATCAAGACTATGACGGCGCGACGCCTTCAAGAAAGGACCAGGTTCATGAGTGACCTCACTAACAATCAGGCGGCCGTTGGCGCTGATGGCGCGCCCCTGGCGGCTGGCGAGCGGCATGCGGAGGTCAGCGCCGAGCCTGCGGCGTCGCCTTCGCCCGCGATCGAGCGGATTAGCGACGGGCTCCAAGAAGCGATCAAGTGGGTAATCGGCTCCAACCGCCGTCCCCCACGCCGGTTCAAGAGCCTGTTGCATGGCGTCTGGCTCCGGCACCCGCTGCACCCGCTGCTGAGCGACATCCCGATTGGCTCCTGGGTGATCGCGGCGATCTTCGACGTGATCTGGCTGATCGCTCCTGGGCCCGCCTCCTGGGCGGCCATGGCGGCCGGCGTGGTGGTGATCGTTGGCATCGCCGCGGCGCTCGGCGCGGTTGCCACAGGGCTGGCCGATTGGAGCGACAGCTATGGCGCCGAGCGGCGCACCGGCCTGTGGCATGGCCTGTTGAACTCTACGGCCCTACTGCTCTATATCGTCTCACTGGTCTTGCGCCTCCAGGCGCCCTCGTGGGAGTCGCTGCCCGGCGCGATCCTCGGCTTCGCCGGCGTCGTGGCGGTTACGATCGGCGGTTATCTGGGCGGTGAGATGGTCTTTGGCAAGGGGACGGGCGTCAACCACGCCGCCTGGGAGGCGGGGAATGAGGAGTACGAGGCGGTTATGCCCGTCGCGCAGATGCCAGCCAACCAGCTTCAGCGCGTCGTGGTCGCCGGGACGCCGGTGATCGTCCTTCGCATGGGCGACAAATACCACGCCATCAGCGCCACCTGCACGCATGCCGGTGGCCCGCTCGATGAGGGGACGCTGGACGGCGGTGTGGTCACTTGCCCCTGGCACGGCTCGCGCTTCTCGCTGACGACGGGCCAGCCGCTCACCGGCCCCGCTACGATGGCCCAGCCTCGCTACGATGTGCGGGTGCGCGACGGCATGATCGAGCTCAAGCGCCACGACAGCCATTAGGCGCACATGAATACGCGGGGCAAGCGCCATTCGCCTGCCCCGCGTACACTTCTCTGCCCGTCGCCCCCTCTCCTCTCAGGAGAGGGGGTTGGGGGGCGAGGTTCGCCCCCTATAGCAACGTATAGGACGCGACGACCATCAGCAGGACGGTCACCGCTAGGAGCAGGACGGGCGCGCCGACCACCAGCGCGAGGCGGAAGCGCGGGGTCAGCTTGGAGCCGCTGGCGAAGTAGTACAGAATCGGGCCGATGACCGGGATGCCCAGCGTCACCGCGCCCCAGGCGAGCCGCTTGCCGCCCTTCAGGTCCTCGCGGTTGGCCAGCTCGACGAAGGCCACGGCGAGCCACGCGGCGTAGAGCGCGAAGAGCAGCGCGTTGCCATAGAACGACAGCAGAATCTGCACGATCGAATAGCTGGTAAAGCCGAGCGCCTCGAACATCGCGGAACCTCCAGGCGTGTAGGTGTTGGTGATGGGCGGGAATCCGTTCGCGGATGTGGCCTCCGCTGGCATGGGGTCAACCATGATTGGTCCTGGCGGCGCGCTCACGTTCGGCATGCTGGCCTGTGGCGGCGGCGCGGGCGCCAGGCGCCAGTCCGGCGGGTTGTAGCTTGGCCCGGCGGTGCTGAAGCCGGTATTCGCCTCGCTCGCCAGCAGCCGCAGCGTGATGCTGAAATCGCCGCCGCCCGCGAGCGTCGCGGGCGAGCCGCAGGCGTGCGAGACCTCCAGCAGCGGTGGCAGCGTCGTCACCGCGCGATTGTTGGAGAAGCAGTTGTTGGCGCCGATGGGCGCGCCCAACGCCAGATCGGCGATGCCCGACCCGGAGACGGTGTTGTTCTCCACCACATTGCCCGACGCCAGCCAGAAGTTCTTGTCAATGTTGCCCAGCACCAGAATGCCGTATTCGGGATTGTTCTTGACGGTATTCCTGGTGATGTAGTTCTTGTCGCCGCCCGCGACGAGGATGCCCGTGCCTAGCGGGATATGCGACCAGAGGTTGTACGGCGCCTTCTCGTTGCCGTTGTCATGCACGTAGTTGTTGATCAGCGTCGCCCCGCGCTGCGGCGCGCCCTTCTCGCTATCCAGCGTATTCGGCACGATGCCCGCGCTGTTCATGTCCCATTCGGAGTCTTCGAGCACGATGTTGCCGCCAGCGTTGGTGCCGGAATAGCCTAGCCCGTTCCACTCCGATTTGACGCGCGTGATGATGGCGTCGCAGGGGAAGCACTGGCCGATGTAGAAACCCGAGTCGGGGCTACCTGAGGCGTAGGAGTCGTTGAACTCGCCCAGCCGGGAGCCGAAGGCGTAGATGCCGTAGTCGCCGTTGTCGTAGGCGGTGAGATAGCTGCCTCGGTAGCCGGTCTGGTCTGTCCAGTAGAAGCCGTTGCCCGCGTAGTGGTGGGCGGTCATGTTCTCGATGATGACGTTGTCGGCCAGGACGGTGAAGCCGTTCGTCATCTTGGACTGGCCGTCGAGCACGACGCTATTGCGGTCCTCGCCCCGGATGGTGATGTCGGCGGTACAGACTTTGACCGCTTCA